>JBDNSL010000044.1:0-19271 GCA_047719095.1 Acetobacter sp. | reverse complement strand
TAGGTGTGTTCTTTCTGCTCTATGTTAAGCTAGGCTTTATGTCATCACGTATCTCCTCCCCCCCCCAACCGACAGATCCGCCGCCCATCCCGCTTGACCTGGAGCGGATTGTCCGCACCCCCGGCAGCAACGGCATGACGTCGGGGCGCAGTATTGTTCTGGTCGGCCTTATGGGTGCTGGCAAAACAACCGTTGGCCGCCACCTTGCCACCAGACTCGGCCTGCCTTTTGTTGATGCCGATGTAGAGATCGAACGCGCCGCGGGCTGTTCCATTGCCGATGTGTTCGAGCTGTATGGCGAAAGCGCGTTCCGTGATGGAGAGCGCCGCGTGATCCGCCGCCTGCTGGAAGGCCCCCCCATGGTGCTGGCCACGGGGGGCGGCGCGTTCATGGATTCCCAAACACGCGCGCTGGTGCGCAGGCAGGCTGTTTCGGTCTGGTTGCGCTGCCCCCTGCCTGTGCTGCTCCGCCGCGTTGCCGGGCGCACGCACCGCCCACTGCTGAACACCGCATCCCCCAGAGATGTGCTGGACAGGCTGATGACCATTCGCCACCCGGTTTATGCCGAAGCCGAGATTATAGTCGATTGTGGAGACAACAACGTGGAACACACCACAACCCGCGTCATGGAAGCCCTTGCTCTGTCCCGCAGGCCGTTGCGCCTGCCTGTGTCCCTTGCAAGTGCATCCTATGATGTGGTGATCGGCACGGACCTGCTGGCCCGCGCGGGCGGGCTGCTGGCCCCTGTTCTGCCCCAGAAAAACGCCATTATCATTACCGACAGCACGGTTGCGCCACTGTACCTGAAAAAACTTGAGGATTCGCTGCACGAAACAGGCGTTCGCACCCGCAGCCTGCGCGTAACGCCGGGCGAGCAGAGCAAGTGCCTGACCGTTTACCAGCATCTGACAGACGCCATTTTGGAACAGGGCGTGGAGCGGCGCACAACCATTATCGCTCTGGGTGGTGGCGTGGTGGGCGATCTGGCCGGGTTTGTGGCAGCCACAACCTTGCGCGGCCTGCCGTTTGTGCAAATTCCGACCACCCTGCTCTCGCAGGTCGATTCCTCCGTGGGTGGCAAAACCGGCATTAACACGCGCTGGGGCAAAAACCTGCTGGGCGCCTTCCACCAGCCCCTGTGCGTGCTGGCAGACGTTGCAACGCTCAACACCCTTCCCCGGCGCGAGCTGGTTGCGGGCTATGCCGAAATTGTCAAATCCGGCCTGATCGGTGACCGCGCTCTATTTGACTGGTGCGAAAAACACGGCGCCGCCGTGCTGGCGCAGGAGCCCGAGGCACTGGCCGAAGCCGTGCGACAGGCCTGCGCCTTCAAGGCCCGCGTTGTGGCAGCGGACGAACGCGAGGAGCAGAAAAGCAACGGACGGGCACTGCTCAACCTTGGCCATACCTTTGGCCACGCACTGGAGGCCGAACTGGGCTACGATGGCCGCCTGCTGCACGGCGAGGCCGTGTCCATTGGCCTGCATCTGGCCTTTGCGCTTTCGGTCAGGCTTGGGCTTTGCCCGGCGGAAGATCAAATCCGCGTGACCCGGCATCTGGAAAAACTGGATATGCCAGCGCATATCCGTGACCTGCCCCAGACTTTTGCCGTAGCGGACCTGATGGCCCACATGCAGCGCGACAAAAAGATGCAGGATGGACGCCTGTCATTTGTTCTCGCCCACGGAATCGGCCGCGCCTTTACCACACAGGATGTACCGGCCGATGCGGTAAGGGATGTCCTGCTCGCCGATGGCGCGCAGGAATGACAATGTTGGCGACATATGCTTTATTTTTATGGCGTTGCATATTTGCAACCCAGCCTCAATTCCGCCTTATTCTGGCGCGAGAGCAGGGCTTAGATCTGCAATTGCAGAGCTATTGGGCACAGTAAACGCAGCAACACCATGCAGCATGCAGCCAGTTCATATTCATGCTGCAAAATGATCTGTTGCAACGAAAGCACTGCTGTGTCTTTTAGTCGACAAGAGTATGAGCGGTTTGCTTATCCAGTCATGGGTTGGCGATCGGTCTATACGAATTTTGGTGCATCGGGTGGTCAGTTACGCCAGTAATTGGTAGAACATCTCCACCTAGATGAAATATTGAGGGCAAAAAATGCGTCTCCGCACGGCGTTACTCGTAACAACCCTGATGGCAGCGGCTCCGGCGGCCGCATCTGCCACCACCATCACCGGCCCGTATGTCGACCTTGGCGGCGGCTACGACCTGACTCAAACCCAGAACTTCCAGACCAAAAATGGTGCTGGTCAGCCTTCTGACTCCACCAAAGTTGGCCACAAAAGCGGCTGGACCGGCTACGGCTCCGTTGGCTGGGGCTTCGGTAACGGCCTGCGCGCTGAAGTTGAAGGCACCTACCTGCGTTCCAACCTGAGCGGCAGCACGGGTAACGGTGGCACCAACAAGGGCAAGGATTCGTCCTACGGTGGCTTCATCAACGCCCTGTATGACTTCGACCTGACCAAGTTCGGCATCAACAACGTGCCCGTAACGCCGTTCATCGGTGCTGGTGCTGGTTACCTGTGGACGCAGGAACACCACAGCGTTTCCGATGGCTCCGGCACCTACTCCGGCTACCGCGGCACAAAAGGTGGCTTCGCTTACCAGGCTATCGTTGGTGCAGCGTTTGACACGGGCATTCCTGGCTTCCAGGTTACCGCGCAGTACCGCATGATCGGTCAGCCGGGCTCCTTCCGTAACGGTCAGTTCACGGACACCTCTGTGCCCACGAACGAAACCAGCGTTGACCATCGCTTCAACCACCTGTTCATGGTTGGTCTGCGTTATGCGTTCGATACGGCTCCGCCGCCCCCGCCGCCGGCTGCTCCGATCGTTGCGGCTCCTGCTCCGCTGCCCGCACGTTCCTACCTCGTGTTCTTCGATTGGGACAAATCTGTCCTGAGCGCACGCGCACGCCAGATCGTGGCAGAAGCTGCACAGGCTTCCACCCACGTTCAGACCACCCGTATCGAAGTTAACGGTTACACCGATAACTCCGCTGCACACCCCGGCCCCCGCGGCGAAAAGTACAATCTGGGCCTGTCCCTGCATCGTGCTGAAAGCGTAAAGGCTGAACTGATCCATGACGGTGTTCCGGCTTCCGCCATCGACATCCATGGTTATGGTGAAGCTCACCCGCTGGTCCCGACCGGCCCGAACACCCGCGAACCGCAGAACCGCCGCGTGGAAATTATCCTCCACTAATCGGTCTGCTCCGGGTTACTTCGGAACAGAAAAGGGAGGTGCCTTCGGGCACCTCTTTTTTTATGCGCACGCGCCCAATGCGCCTGCACATTCAGGGCTGGCGAGCACACACAAATGTGTGAACTGCGCTACCAATCAGTGCTCACTCTGCTTGCCCAATAGTTCCGCATGTCTTCACTGCGGCGTGAGTTTTATTTCGTTCGGTATTTTCAAACAAATAACCGTGGCCCTATGCGTCCGGCAGTGCTGATTACCGGTTCATTCACCCGCCGCATTATGTTGTAAATATACAACACACATCACCCAACAAAAATGCACGAATAGCCTGCATGCCTCTGCCGTAAAAAACAGACCGCCCCCCCTCCTACGGCATGCCTTAAGCCACGCATAAAAACAGTCGCGACCAGACAGGTAGTTGCTGATTGCAAAAGGAGCGCAAGACGCTGCTACCCATTATTTATGGCTTGCCCTGATCCTGTTTTTCTGACTTTTGCACACTATGTCCCTCACTCATCCTCCAACAGTATCGCACCGCCTGCTGCGCTTTTTCAAATTTGGCGTTGTCGGTAGTCTGGGTTTTGTCTGGGATACGGGGTCGGTTTACGGGTTGCGTCCGTTCATTGGGCTAACAGCGGCAACACTGATCGCCTATTTTATTGCAGCAACCCTGAACTGGATTCTAAACCGTGTGTGGACATTCAAAGGTGTCGGCCATCATGGCCACCCGGTCCTGCAATGGCTGCGATTCCTTTCTGCCAACAGTCTGGGATTTTTTCTCAACCGTGGAACGGTTTACACACTGTTTTATACTGTTCCGCTCTGTATACAGCACCCGGTTATTGCGCTGGCGGCTGGCAGTTTTGCAGGGCTGATTGCCAACTTCAAGCTCAGCCAGAAAATGGTTTTCCGCGAAAAACCCCCATCCTCCGCACTCGAACTTGCGGAAATGACCGTGGAAATCCCCTCCACCGACCACCCCCACAATGCTGGGCCATAATCCTGCCCTCTTTCAGAGAAGCACGGGGTGCGCTACATTTGCCAACAGGTTAAGAAAATACCGCGCGACCACCCGGCCGTGAGTATCGTTTTCCGCTGTGCGGGAAGGTATGACGCGCCCAACCAGTTTCAGGACTTTGCTGCCTCACGCCATGCTGACAACAAATGAAATCCGCACCGCTTTTCTGGACTATTTTGCCAGCAAGGGCCACCAGATCGTCCCCTCCTCGTCCCTCGTGCCGAGCAACGACCCAACCCTGCTGTTTACCAACGCAGGGATGGTCCAGTTCAAAAACGTGTTTACGGGGCAGGAAACACGCCCCTATTCCCGCGCAACAACCGCACAGAAGGTTGTGCGCGCTGGCGGCAAGCACAACGATCTGGATAACGTTGGCTACACGGCCCGGCACCATACGTTCTTTGAAATGATGGGGAATTTTTCCTTCGGGGATTATTTCAAACCGCAGGCCATAGAGCTGGCATGGAACCTGATTACCAAGGGTTTTGGCATCTCCCCGGACAAGCTGCTTGTAACCGTCTTTGCTGAGGATGAAGAAGCCGCCGGTCTGTGGCGCTCCATTGCAGGGCTGGATGACAGTCGCATTATCCGCATCCCCACTTCCGACAACTTCTGGCGGATGGGCGATACCGGTCCCTGCGGCCCCTGCTCCGAGATTTTTTATGATCACGGCCCCGATGTTCCCGGCGGCCCTCCCGGCTCCCCCGATGAAGATGGCGATCGGTTTGTTGAAATCTGGAACCTCGTGTTCATGCAGTATTTCGAGGACCCGCCAGGCACCCGCTCGCCCCTGCCGCGCCCGTCCATTGATACAGGCATGGGGCTGGAACGCTTTGCCGCCATTATGCAGGGCAAGCGCGACAACTATGACACGGACACGTTTGTCTCGCTCATTAACGCGTCATCAGACCTGACACATCAGGCAGTGGATGGGCCGTTCAAGGCCAGCCACCGTGTTGTGGCCGACCATCTGCGCTCCACCGCGTTCCTGATCGCAGACGGGGTTCTGCCTGCCAAGGACGGGCGCGGCTACGTGCTGCGCCGGATCATGCGCCGCGCCATGCGCCACCTGCACATGATGGGCACCACGGACCCGGTCTTTTACAAAATGCTGCCAGCCCTTATCCAGCAGATGGGCACGGCCTACCCCGAACTGGTGCATGGCGAAGCCCTGATCCGTGAGACCATGCGTGGTGAGGAAGAGCGCTTTAAAGCCATGCTCGACCGTGGCCTGCACCTGCTGGATGACGAAAAAAGCAAACTGGCCTCTGGCGCGCCCCTCCCCGGCGATGTGGCCTTCCGCCTGTACGACACGTTTGGCTTTCCGCTGGACCTAACTCAGGACGCCCTACGCGGCAGTGGGCACGACGTGGACGTAAAAGGCTTTGACGAGGCCATGACCATCCAGCGCCAGCGCGCCCGCGCCGCATGGACCGGCTCTGGCGATACGGCGGTAGAAACCATCTGGTTTGAAGCGCGTGACAAGTTTGGCGCGTCCGAGTTCCTTGGGTATTCCACCGAACAGGCCGATGGCGAAGTTCTGGCACTTATTGCGGGCAATGCTTTTCTGCCAGAAGCCACTATTGGGCAGGAAGTGGCCATTTTGCTCAACCAGACCCCCTTCTACGGCGAAAGCGGTGGGCAGGCAGGTGATACGGGCTTTTTGACCGCCAAAGGGCTTAAGGTCGCAATCCGCGATACGCAGAAAAAATCTGGCGACCTGATTGTGCATTACGGCACCATTACCGAAGGCACGCTCAAGCCCGGCATGGCGGTAACTGCCACCGTGGACCATGACCGCCGGTCTGCCATACGCGCGCACCACTCCGCCACACACCTGCTGCACGAAGCCCTGCGCCGCCGCCTTGGCGCGCATGTGGCCCAGAAGGGCAGCCTGAACACACCAGACCGCCTGCGCTTTGACGTAAGCCAGCCCCGCCCCATTACGGCGGAAGAACTGGCCGACATTGAGGCCGAAGTAAACCACCGTATCCGCCTGAATGCTGCCGTCACCACCCGCTCCATGACCCCCGAGGAAGCCATTGCCGAAGGGGCCACCGCCCTGTTTGGCGAAAAATATGGTGATGAGGTGCGTGTTGTGGCCATGGGTGTGGCTGATGATGGCAAGGGTGCATGGTCCATGGAACTGTGTGGCGGCACGCATGTCAGCCGCACGGGGGATATCGGGCAGTTCCGTATTGTGGCCGAAAACGGTGTTTCCGCCGGTGTGCGGCGTATTGAGGCCGTAGCAGGCAAAGCTGCCGAATCCCTGACGGCGGCCAACGAGCAGAGGCTGCTCCAGCTTGCCAGCATGATGAAGGTGAGCGTGGCCGATGCCCCCGAACGGCTGGCTACCCTGCTGGAAGAACGCAAGGCCATGGAACGCCAGATTGCCAATCTGCAACGCCAGATGGCGACAGGCAGCGTTGCCGCTGCTGGCGTGGAAAAAGTGGGGGCAACCCGCCTGGCCACACGCAATGTGGGAGAAACCCCCGCACGTGAGTTGAAAGGGCTGGCAGAAACCATTCTCAAGCAGGGCGAAGCCGATGTGGTGGTCCTGATTTCCTGCGCTGAAGGCAAAGGCAGTGTTGTGGCGGCCGTGGCCCCAGCCCTGACCGAGAAGGTCAGCGCCGTGACTCTGGTCCAGGCAGCCAGCGTGGCCATGGGTGGCAAAGGTGGCGGTGGCCGCCCGGACATGGCTCAGGCCGGTGGCCCGGATGGTGCAGCAGCGGATGCGGCCTTTGCCGCCGTACGCGATGTGCTGAAAGAAGCCGTCTGACACAGACGCCCTGAAAACGAAGCAGCGGAGCAGACCTTACTCCCCTGTCCCGCTGCTTCCCTTTGGTGCGCCTTTGGCGTAAGGATTGCGTTATGTCTTTACTTGCATCCCTTAAACTTGTTGTGGCACGCCCCCACCCCGAAGCCCGCCCGTTTTTGCTGGCCTCCGGTGCCGCGTCCGCTGTGTCCTACCTGCTTGGCCGCAAGCTGCGTTGCCCCAAGCTGCGCCTGCTTGGCCATGCCAGCACAGGTTTTTTTGGCTTCTGCCTCTATTTTTTCCGCGATCCGGAGCGCGTAACACCAGCGCGCAGTGACGTGGCGGTGGCCCCTGCGGATGGCCATATCGTGTCCGTTGAAAAAATTGCTCCCCCCAAGGAGCTGGGCATGGGGGAAACGCCCGTGTGGCGGATTGCAACCTTCCTGTCCGTTTTGGATGTGCACGTAAACCGCATGCCCGCCGCAGGAACTGTGACCCGCATTGCCTACCACCCCGGCCTGTTCCTGAACGCCAGTCTGGACAAGGCGTCCGAGCAGAATGAGCGCAACGCACTTAGCCTGACCCTGCCCGATGGCCGTATGCTGGCCGTAGTGCAGATTGCAGGGCTGGTCGCACGCCGGATTGTGTGTTCCGTTACCGAAGGAATGAAGCTCGAAGCGGGTGAACGCTTTGGCCTGATCCGCTTTGGGTCACGCACAGACCTGTACCTGCCCCCCGGTGTGGAACCCCTTGTTGCTGTTGGCCAGACCATGGTTGGCGGCGAAACCGTTATGGCACGTCTCTGACAAGGCCGTGACACTCCCCGCACCAACATCCCCCCTCCCGGCAGTTCCGCCCGAACTCAAGGACGCCCCGCGCCCGCGCCGCCGCAAACGGCGTGTGCGTAACAAAAGCCGTGGCCCTTCCTTTAACCGGCTGATCCCCAACATTTTAACAATGCTGGGGCTTTGCGCGGGCCTGACCGGCATGCGCTTTGCTATTGAAGGGCGGTTTCAGGCGGCAGCGGCCGCACTGCTTATTTCCGCCTTTATAGATGGGCTGGATGGGCGCATTGCCCGTATGCTGCGCGGGGCCACACGGTTTGGCGCGGAGTTTGACAGCCTTTCCGACTTTTTGTGCTTTGGGGTT
This sequence comes from Acetobacter sp., assembly GCA_047719095.1. GTDB lineage: Bacteria > Pseudomonadota > Alphaproteobacteria > Acetobacterales > Acetobacteraceae > Acetobacter. The sequence continues at coordinate 11,127 of JBDNSL010000044.1, read as the reverse complement.
GCCCCGTCCTTCTTGCTGTATTTCTGGGCAATCAAGGACAGTAATCGCTACGCTTTTCTCCCCTGCCTGCTGTTTACCGTTTGCATGGCGCTCAGGCTGGCGCGGTTTAACGCCAATCTGGATGGTGAGGAACTGAAGCCCAAATACGCCAGCAACTTCTTTACCGGCGTGCCCGCACCTGCGGGGGCGGGGCTTGCGCTCTTCCCGCTTTTTTTGGGATTGGAGGCACAAAAGCTGGGCATGGACTGGCTATACCAATTCACCCGCCTGCCCTGGCTGCCAGACTTTACACTGACCAGCACAGCGTTGCTTCTGGTCTCTACCTTGCCGGTCTGGTCGTTTAAAAACTTTAAGGTGCCAGCCCAGTTTGTTCTGCCCCTTATGCTCGGGACAGGCATTTACGCCGTTATTCTGGTAGCTGACCCGTGGGCCGCACTGGCTGCGGCGGGTGTAATTTACATGGTGTTGCTGCCACTGAGCCGCCGCAGCTTTCTCAAGCTGAAAAGAGCGGCTGAAGACTTGCAAAAAGAAGATATTGAAACGCCCTCAACCCCTTGAGGGCGTTTCCTTTTTTGTGCTTCGTGCGGCACTGCCCAGCAAGGAGCACAAACCGTTCAGGACTTCCTGCGGGCTGGGTGGGCACCCTGTAATCGCCAGATCGACTGATACACGGCGCTCCAGCCCCCCCATAACCGCATAATTTTCGCTAAACAGCCCGCCGTCCAGCGCGCAGGTCCCAATACTGATAATGCCTTTGGGGTTGGGCATAGCCTCCCACGCGGCTTGCAGGACCGGGGCCATGGTGCGGGTAAGCGGGCCTGTCACCAGCAGAACATCCGCAGCACGCGGAGAGGCAACAAAGCCAAACCCCGCCCCCTGCATGTCATACGGCAGGCTGGTCATGGCCTGTAGCTCCATGCCACAGCCACCGCAGCCACCCGTATCCACATGGAAAAGCAGCAGAGGCCAACGCGGGCCAAGGGGCTTGCACTTTTGCCTGCCCTTCCAGAACGCCGTATTCATAACCGCGCGGATCAGCCCCATAACAGCCCTGCTCTGTGCGTGTTCATGTGTACTTCCCTAGCCATCGAGTGCCGCCGCGTTCATACCCAGTGAACAGGCCAGCAACGCCACATCTTCGGCCGCATGGCTGGGTAAGGCCTGCTCCAGCACCAGCAGTGCTGCGGTTTCGGGCTTACGGCAGAAAGCCTCCGCCACGCGGCCATGCGCCAGACGCACCCAGTACAGCACCCCACCCCACGGACCTTCCACAAGGCCCGTGCCCTCCCCATCGTGCATGGACAGGCAGACGTTGTCTCCCGGGGCAAGCCCCATACGGGCGGAGGCCAGATCGAGCATACGCAGGCTTTCCTCCATTTCATCCAGCAAAAGCAGGGCGCGGTCTTCCGCCGTGCCGTTCTGCCTGCCTGACGTGTAGCGCCACAGCCCGTCATACGCTGGCATCATGCGCCTGCCATCACAGTCCCAGCCAGCAGCACGGGCTACGGGGCCATCAAGGCCTATCCGCTCCAGATCATCGGCCTGTACCTGCCCGACAGCTGTCAGCAGGGCGGAAAGACCGGGATATTCGCGCCACAAAAGAACCAGTTGCGGGTAAGCCTTCTGCCCCAGTTCAAACAGTCTGGCGCACAGATCGGCCATGTGTGTTGCCTCCCGCACGGACAGGCCACCGGGGATGCACACATCCATTAACAACCGTGACCCGGTTATGGGGGCGGCCTCCGCCACCAGCTTTTCGCGCAGGGCCATACAGTGCGAGGCCACCAGATGCGCCCCCGCCAGCCGCGCCATGGTCGCCAGTGTGTAAAGATGGTGGAACACCCGCTCCATTTCCAGCAAAGCAACCCTGAGCAGTGCCACCTCGGCCCCCACGCTCTGGCCACAGGCCTGTTCCACCGCCTGACAGAACGCAACCTGATGGGCAACGGAGCTCCCTGCCGCAACTCGCCCACTCAGGCGGCAGACATCCTCCACCCGTGCGTGCCGCATGCGTGCGGCAATACCCCGGTGGGCATAGCCTGTCTGGGTTTCACCATAGGTGACAACACCACCAGTCAGGGCCAGCCGCGTATAAAACGGTGGCGCCAGACTGCCCGTTGCAGGCCCCTGGTCCTCCACCCGCCCTTGTGCCGCCGCCATACCATCGGATGGCTGGAACGCAACCAGCCCCTTGCGCTGCCCCCCCCGACCCGGTGCTACGGACAATGGCGCGGAGGTGGACCAGACATCATGGTCCAGCAGGGGCCGCACATCGACCGCCCACATGGCCTCGGCCCCATACAGGTCATAGATCGTGCGCTCGTACAGGCTGGAAACGACCCGTGCTGGGGATAGTGCGGGGTAGCGCCCCCCCTCCAGCGCAAGGGTTGCGGCCAGTGGGTAACCATCGGGCAAAAACAGGGCATGCACATCCGCCCCATCGCACCACAGGCCTACAAAGGGCAGGTCATCGTGTTTGAGCAGGTCCACCATATCGCGCCATGCCAGTTCATCCAGCCGGAAGCGCCATGGGGTAGGTGTCTGCCCCCCGGCATGAATAAGGGAGACAACATCCATCAGAACGCTCCGAGCATCATGGCCAAAGGCACGAGAAAACCCATAACCGTCAGGACCGAACACGCCACACGCCCGGCCATATCCTCCGGCCAGAACAGGCGTGCTGCCTCGCGGTCGGGTACTGCGCGCAACACGGCTGCCAGAATGCCACATACGGTCAGCACTGCAACAGACCATGACCAGTCAGTCATGACCGACAGCAGGAGCAGGCACCCCACAAACGGTGCGCCGGGGGGAAAGCACGCCAGAACATTAACCGCCCAGCCCCGCCCGCTACGGTTGCCACCAGCAAGGCACCACCCACACAGGAACAGCAAAGCCGCAACATCCGCCTCCACCCCAACGGCCATAAGGGCAAGGGCTGAGGGAAACGTGCGGAACAGCCTTTGCCTGTCGCGCGAGCGGCCAGCACAGGCCGTCAGCCAGACCGAGGCAAGCCCTGCTGCCACCAGCGCCATTTCAAACGCTGCACCACCATGCCCACGCAGGCGCATGGCCAGCAGAATGGATGCCCCCGCAAAAGGCAGGAACAGGAAGCTGTCGTTTTCATCACGCCAGAACTGACCAAACGGGGCCAGCCCGGTCAGGATAACAAGGCCACAGGCCATCATCAGGCCAGAAACCACACTCCCCTGTGGCAGCAGCAACCCCGAGAGCACAAGCACCGTGCCGACCGAGCCTGTGCGGATCAGCCCCCACCCTGTTTTGGCCTGCCCGGCGGGGCGCGTAAAAACAAACACCCCCCACGCCAGAGCCAGTTCCAGAATACCCAAGCCTACGGCAGGCTCGGGGGCAACACACGCAAGTCCTGCCAGAGCGGTACAGACATGGGGCAGGCTCCGTAGCAGGCGGTCTGGCTGAATGCCGTTTTCCAGCACCAGCAACAGCAGGCCAAACGCCAGCATAACGCGGCCTGCCCTTTGCACCGGGTCATCATCCCACCCGCTGACATTCCCCCCCACCGAGGGGAACATGAACGCAATGACCGAGAGCACACAGCCAATGCCCGCCATCCATATGGCGGCCTCGCGGCTGCGTGCAACCGGCAGAGCCGCCACAACCATGGCTCCAACAAAAGGCCACACAAACGCAAGGGCTGCCACAAAGACCGTGGCTTCCATAGCTGCATTCATGGGGCAGGCCCTCCGCCGGGCTGGTCTGTGCGGGGTGCGCTCCGCCCTGCGGCCCGCACGGCTACAAGACGTGGCATAATGCGGTGGATACACATACCGCCCAAAATCAGCACCACGGCTCCGGCCAGTGCCGCAACACCCAGCACCATGGGCTGGCGGCCCAGCACGGCGGACAGCAATACGCCCTCAATACACGTCAGAAGCCCCGCCCATTGCCAGACCATGCTCTGGCGGCACACAACAGCCACAAGGCCCGCCACCATGGTGCACAACCCGGCGGGGAACACCGTACTGCCCGCCCGCCCGCAGGCAAGCAGCAGCAGAACCATAAGCCCCAGTGCAAAAAAAGGGACGGCGGCCCCACTGCGCTCAAGCGTTGCATCATGCTGGTAGCGGGTTAAAAACACCGACGGCAGTACGGCAAACAGCACAGCAAGCCCCGCCCCCACCTCTTGCAGGGGGGCCAGCCCGTCCACCAGCATGGCCAGCGCGGTAACCACCCCCGCCAGCAGCAAAAACCCCACCCCGCGCGCAACAACACACAAGGCCACCAGCGGAACAAGAATGGCAAGCAGGGTCATTGCACTTCCTCCACACCGGTGGTGGACGCCTGAGAGCCACTGTCCAGTGCAGCAGACACACTGCCATCCTCACGCATGGCCAGTTGGGGATGCGTGGACCACGTGACCTGCAACGCAAGCACGCCAAGCAAAAAGATACTCACAAGCCGCACACGCGCCAGCCTTAACGGTGGCAGCACAACCAGCCGGACCAGTGCCAGCAGCAGGGCCGACAACAGCAGTTTACCGCCCAACAGGGCGAAACCCGCCATGCACTGGGTCAGCCATTGTTCCATGCCATTATCATCTGGTAGGGCAAGCCCTGCGGGCCATGCCAGATCCAGCGCCAGCACAACCCACGTTAGCTGCACACAATCGGCCGCCCACAGCCACATGGACCGCTCTGGCCCTGCCAGCAGGGCAAGCTGGGTATCCTGCACAGGCCACGCCAGTGCGGGCACCAAAAATAGCGCAACCCCTGCCAGCACATAGGGTGCGCCATCGGTTACGGGGGACAGACCATGCACACTGGCCAGAAAATCCGAAAAATCACGCGCGCCACAAAGTAGAAAAACCGGAACCAGCGCAGGCAGCAGCAGCAAGGCCCCAAGCATGCCGCGCGCGCCCTGCACAGCCCCCAGACCGCCACCCAGCACACATGGCACATTCAGCAGCACAAGGGCCACAACCAGCACACAACAGATGAGCAACAACCCCGCCGCGGGAAAGCCCGGAACAACCAGTGTAATGGCTGGCGCCAACCCGCACCCCAGAACAGCCAGCACCAGAGCGCCCGCGCAGGCCGCCCCACCCAGTTGCGCCCCCTGCTGTTGCATACGTGGGCGGCGGAACTGGTGCCCTATATCCTGCCACCGCCCCATGACCGGAAAAGAAGATACCCCCGAAAGGCGGCCCGCCAAGCGCCCGACCAGCCCACTCAACCACGGTGCGGCCAACACCATGACCAGCGTTTGCAGCACCGTGAATGGCACAAAAACGAGGACCCAGCCCCAGGTAAGAGAATGCGTCATTTACCCACAAACAGCCCTGCCAACAGCCCCACACCCATAAGCAGGAGGATAAGGACCATGCCCTGTGCCTCGCACCAGCCAGCAGCAACAAACAGGCTCCTGCGCGCATACCGCCACAAAACCGTGCCTCGGCGGAGCAGAGCACTCCCCCGCCCCTGCCCACGCAGGAGCGTGAGTGCGGCATGTGTGGAAAACAGATCCCCCCATGCTGCGCGTAAAGGTAGAGCGTCCACCATGGCAGAACCTGTCGCCTGCGCCCCGGTTTGCGCCTGCTCGCACAAAGGAGCTCCCTGCCGCCACGGCACAACCTGCCGGGCCACAGGGGCCAACGGTATAAAGCCGAACAACCGCACCAAAAAACCTGTAACCAGCAACGCCAGCCCCATACCCAGCACAACAAGCAGCGGGGTTAAATGGGCCGTGTGGCCCACAAAATGCACGGTCGTCATATCCTGCCATGTCATGGGGAGCAATGGTGGCCCCACAACCAGATGGTCAGCCACAAACAGCCAGATACCCGGCAAAAAAGCCAGCACGCTGGACAGCACCGCACATACCCACAAAGGCAGGACCATGGCCGGGGGGCAATCCGCCGTATCTGCTTGCGGGGGGCGCAAAAACATCAGTCCCGCGCGCACCAGCCCCGCACTGAACACCCCTCCAAGGGCAACAAAAAACACCACCAGCACAACAGCCAGCAACGCCATGACCGGCTGCGTGGCTTTAACCGAGTAATCCCCCCCCGCCAGAGCCGTCCACAGGACCACAAACCCACCGCAGGGCGGCAATGCCGAACACTGGGCCAGCACAACCCCCACCAGCCATCTGGCCGACGCGCCGCGCAGTGCCGAAGTCTCCCCAATATCGCACTGCCGGGCCGCCCACAGCACGCCCAGTAGCGCAACAACAGGCGCGCCCATACCCAGCACCACCGTTGTACGGAACGTATCCGCCCCACCCAGAGGCGAGGAAAGAGCAAGCACAAGGGCAAAGACCAGCATGCCATACCAGCCCGCTGCCAACCCAGCCACAAGCGCCATACCCTGCTGGCAGCGCATGGCCTGCGCCAACCCGGCACACGCCACCACACCACCACACAGCAACAGAACAGTCTGGGAGAGCAGAGGCAGTTCCCCTACCTCTGCCAAAAGCCGGCCGAGCAAAAACAGCCCGATACAGGCAGGCAGCACCGCCAGCGGGCCACGCTGAACACAAACAGCCCACCCCACCAGTAACACCATAACTCCCAGCAACGGTACGGACAGGGCGCTATCGGCTGGAATGCAGGCGGGCAAAACCGCAAAAGGCAGGCACAGGCCACGCTTGCCATGCCCGGAGAGCAGCACAAGGGCTGTGCCCGTAAAAAGGCCAAAAACAAGGGGGGAGAGCGCAAGCACGCCCAGACAGGCCAGCACGCAGGCAACACCAGCCCGCCCCCGGCCAGCCAGTGCTCCCACGCAGGCCAGAATAGCCAGCATGGGCAGGGATGGGCCATCCGCCCCAAACACGGGGAACCACCCTAACTCCCCTTCCACCCGAAAGGACGCCCCACCCAGAGCCAGCCCACCGGCAAGAACCCACAGACCTACCAGAATTTCGGCCCGCCAGAACGCCACCCCGCGCAGCAGGGTGTCCGGCACAATGGCAAAAACACCCAGTGCCACCAGCACCAGAAGCAGACCACAAAGAACGGAAGAAAGAAGAATGGAACCCGGCCCCAAAGACTATGAACACAAAACCGGCGGATAACACCATGAGTGCAGGCTGAATACAATCAGTTCAACCACGCAGCACGCCAGCTAGGGCGCTTTTCCCGCCCTGTGGCTGCCTGCCATGCCAGTTGCTGGCATGCGTACGCGGGCAAGCCAGCCTTTTTTATGCTGCACCGACAAAGGCAGGGCGGAATAGACATCGGCCACGGCCTCAACCAGAATAAGGCTCCCCCCTCCGGGGCAGAGCACCTTGCCTGCGATATCCATCCGCCTGCCCCGCCTGAGCGTGCGGCAGGCCTGACTGGCGGGCAGGAACACAGCCTCATCCCACTGTTCGGCCCGCAGCATGGCGGCCGCTAGCAACTGCCGCAGCTTGGGCCGCGTAAAAGCCGTATCCCGCGCAAAGGGTGTGCGGCGCAGGCGTGCACGCCCACCTAAACGGCTTGGCACGACCATAAGCAGGCGCCCATCGTCCTTGAGGGCGCGTGCGGCCGAGCGCAGCACGGTTACCGGGTTTTCGCGCCCCTGTAGGGCATGCACAAGCATGATACGGTCAAACCTCTGCTCCTCAAACGGCAGGCTTGCAGGGTCCACCACACAGCACTGCCCGGACTGGCAGGCCATCTCCCGTGTGCCACCAAGATATGCGCCTATGCGCAGTGTGGAGCCATCCCCCACCATATGCAGGTAAGGTGCGGCCCCACCAAGGCCCAGAACGGACTGGTTTTTAAGCTCGGGCCAGAACCACCGCATGCGCTCGCCCAGCAGGCCGACACACACCTTACCCGATGGAGTCCCGTAAAAGCTTTCTTCGCGCGGCGTGGCATTCTGCATGGTTCATGCCTATCATATATTGACCAGCCAAAGCCATGACCCATCCCCACCAGAGCAGGAGGCCCCATGCCCCTTACCATTCGCGCCATTCCGGTCCTGAACGATAATTACGCGTGGTTTTTACGGGATGAGGCAACAGGCATGACCGCCGTTGTAGACCCCGGCGAAGCCCCCGCCATACAGCGCGTACTGGAGCGCGAGGGAGACAGGCTGGATTTTATTCTGCTAACCCACCACCACCACGACCATATCGGCGGCACAGATGCCCTGCGCGCCCGCTACAACGCCAAAGTGGCGGGGCCTGCAACCGAACAGCACCGTATGCCCCGGCTTGACCTAATCCTTAATGACAATGACAGGATTGAACTGGGCCAGAGTGCAGGGCAGGTTCTGGCCATGCCGGGCCATACGCTGGGCCATATCGCCTATTATTTTGACCAGCCCCCCGCCCTGTTCTGCGGGGATGTGCTGTTCAGTCTGGGGTGTGGCCGCCTGTTTGAGGGCACTGCGGAGCAGATGTTTACAAGCCTTGGCAGGCTGAGCAATCTGCCCGGACAAACCCTTGTCTGCTGCGGGCATGAATACACACTCTCCAACGCCATTTTTGCCCAGCATGTAGACCCAAACAACCCAGCCCTTGCCGCTCGCGCGCACGAAGTACGCACCCTACGCGACAGGGGGTTACCAACCGTACCGTCCACTCTGGAGCAGGAGCGTGCGACAAACCCGTTCCTGCGCGCAGCCGATGTGCAGGCGCTGGCCAGCCTGCGCAAACGCAAGGACGTGTTTTAGGCAGGCCGCCGCCACCTTTTAATGTGCGGCCAGTGCCTGCCCATTGGGTTGCACCAGCCGCACAACCGGCAAAATCTGCTCCAGCGGGACAGCCCCCATATAGACATACCCATTGCGCGCCGACAGCGACAGAACAAGCTTGCCCCCTGACCTGTCCCCTCGCGCAATCATGTCTTCCAAAGCGCTTTTAAGGGCTGCGGCCTGCTGGGGGGGCAGAATTTTTTCGGGTTGCAGGCGCTCCACAAAGGGTTTCCAGTCCTTGACTGTCAGCCAGAAGTCCCCGGTTATGGCTGTGGCATGCCCACCACGCACATGCCCGGTTACCCCCAGCTTGAGACCGTTCCACTCTGCCGAGGCTTTTTGCACCAGCAGTTCAGGCCAGATAGCCTGCCCGCTTTCCTCCTCCTGCTCCAGCACACGCAGGCGCTCATAGGGGCCGGGCATGGAAAAAGCGGCTTTGACGTTTTCCAGATGCTGGGGCCATGTGGGAACACTCATCTGTGCAACACTCAGCGACAGACCCAGCACACTGGCCTGAAAAGTGGCCTGCGTGTTCCACAACAATTCGCCCTGCACATTGGTCATGCTCACCCCCGATGCGCGCAAATGCACAAACGGAGCGGTAAAAGCCGCCTTGCCTGCGGGTAGGGAGCGCGCAGGCAAAAAAACGTCCACCGGGCTGCCTTCCAGCACAAACACACGGGTATCTTCCACACCATCGTGTTCATACGGCACACTCACGGACTGGGGGCCATCCATGCGCATATGCACCTGCAACGGGTGCCAGGGGGCTACCTCCAGCACAACATGGCTGGCTGCATATTCCACAGCACGCGGCACTGGCCCGTCATGCGTGGTTGGGGCACAGGCCACATGCACCCCCTGCAACACCAGCCCCGCACCAAGCAGACCACCCGTGCGCTGCCTGCCCTGAGAGGTCATCTGACACAAACCCGAAGGATGCGTAGCAAGCTGGTCCAGATACTGCTGGCTCTTCCAACGGAACACGCCAACCCCGCCACCAAGCAGTGCCAGCGCCACCACCACCACGCCAAGAGCCGGTTTTACAAAGTGCTTCATCCCCACCCCAAATGGCTGTCTTCCGCCTGCCGCGTAAAATTATCCACAGACAGGCTTCCAGCCTGGCACCCCATGGCTCCACAACAAGCCTGCCCAATGGGGTGTGTGAATTATCCAGCAAACCAGAACAATACACAAAACAAAAAATGGCTTTTAAAGAAACGATATTTTAGAAATTCTCTCCCAAGCCATTTTAACAGACCCAAAAGAATTCAACCCGATTTACTTTGGGCCTTGCAGTAAATCAGGCGGCATTACTGCCGTAGCCCTTTTGTGGCGCAACACATACTCCACAAAGTTATCCACAGAAGGGGGCCTCTTATCCCCTTCCCCGCTCTACGGCCAGCCTGTTTACAAACCGGTAGCAGGCTCCAGCGCCCGCCAGCTTTTTTCAATCTCTTCAAGCAATGCGGTTCTTTTAGCCGGGCCAACACTCGGGCCTATGCACACATGCAAAACACCAGAGCGTTTAACAAAGGCATTGCGCCCCCAGAACAGGCCGGAGTTCGTTGCAACAGGAACCACCGGCAAGCCTGTATGGCTGGACATTGCGGCAATACCGGGCTTGAGCGCGGCATGCTCGCCCGGCAGGGTGCGCGTACCTTCAGGAAAAATAATGATCTGGCGGTTGTCGGCCACAGCCTTGTCGGTTCCTTGCAACAGCAGACGCAGCGCACGCGCGCCAGCCGCACGCTCCACCGGCATCATGCCTGTCAGCACCAGCATAGGGCCAAGCAGGGGAATGCGGGTTAACTCCCCTTTCATCACATAACACGGGCGTGGCAGCAGCAGCATCCACACCAGCGTATCGAACGCAGACTGGTGCTGCGAGGCAATAAGGGCCGCCCCCGATTTAGGCAGATGCTCCAGCCCGCTCACGCACACACGCACACCACAAATGGAGCGGAACAGCCACAAAACCAGCCGAGACCACAGCTTTGCATAAGCCAGCGCCCGACCGGGCACAAACCAGCGTATGGGCAATGCGCCAACCCCCATAACCCCGGTCAGCACAAAAGCGACGATATTAAATATAACGGAACGTACAACTGCCATCAGAGCAAACCCGTAACCTCGGCATATCAGTCTTTAATTAACCATGCTGGACACCAGAAAACCGCCGTTCTGGCAAGAAAAACCATACAGGACCAAACCAGCCATACCGGTTGCGTCTGGCCTATGGACCGCTATGGCTGTATAGCAAAGCAGCACTTTGCATAGAAAGACAGGATAATATGAGCGACTATAAGGTAAAGGACCTCTCGCTGGCCGAATGGGGTCGCAAGGAAATTTCCATTGCTGAAGGCGAAATGCCGGGCCTGATGGCGCTGCGCGAAGAATACGGCGCAAGCCAGCCCCTTAAGGGCGCACGTATTGCTGGCTGCCTGCACATGACCATTCAGACCGC
>JBDNSL010000043.1:0-19676 GCA_047719095.1 Acetobacter sp. | reverse complement strand
TGGGGTTGGGGGCTGGTTCATATAAGGGGGGATCGTGGTGTGTGGGTTTGGTGTGCGGTTTGGGGGGGGGCTGGGTGGGGGTTAGGGGGGGGGTCTTTGCCCGTACCATGGGCTGCGGGCGGGTTGGCTTTGGTGGCATCTCCCGCCTGTGGTGTGGGCAAGGGGGGTGGCTCTGGTGGGCGTTCGCGTATGGTCAGCCGGTCGGGCAGGCGCATGTCAATCAGCACCACGGGGCGGTCGAGCAGTTGTGTGGTGGCGTTAATGCGGGCCAGCCGGTGAATGGCCGGGGCTTCCTCCCCTTCGGGCAGAAGCACGGTTGCGCCATCTTTCAGGCTCAGGTTCCAGCGGCGGTCGCTCACCCGCACAGCAGCAGCCACGTGGGATTTTACGTCGGGTTCTTGCACCAGCACATCAATCAGGGAGGCGGCGTTTTCGTTTGCACCATCCCCCACAACCAGTGGCAGTTTTGCAAACGCTGTGGCGTCCTTGTCGTTTGCCCCCTGATCAGGCACTTTTTGCCCCTGCCGGTCGATCAGGATAAAATGGCCCTGATGCTGCCACACAGCATAGGGCGGGCGCTCGGTAATGTGCACGTCAATTTCGCCCGACAGGTGGCGCTCAACACTGACATGGTCAATAAAGGGCAGGGCTGTCAGGTTCTCGCGCGCGCGGGAGACGTTAAAGTTCAGGACCGGGTCGCCCACAGCAATGTTCAGGGCCGCGCGGACTGCGCTATCGCTGGTCAGGTTGGCCCCTTCAATGCGGATATTGGTCACGCGCAGGGCGGACGTGCCCAAAATTTTGTCGCGCAGGGGGGCAATCTGCTTTTCCAGTGCTGGAAGCGGCACCGCCAGATAAACCCCAACCCCAGCACCGGCCAGCAGCGCAAGCCCTATGGCAGGCCGGAGCAGGCGCTTCTGGCGCTTAAGGAACAGTCCCGTGCGGGAGGGGCGGCTGGCGGGGCGCTTCATTGGCGGCAGGTGGCCTGCTCAACCAGCCAGTGGCACAGTTCGGGGTAGCTTATGCCGCAATAGGCGGCCTGTTCGGGCAGGAGCGATGTTGCGGTCATGCCCGGTTGGGTGTTGACCTCCAGCAAGATCAGGCGCGGGTTGGCGGGGTCTGCATCATCAAGCCTGAAGTCCGAGCGTGAGGCACCTGCGCAGCCGAGGGCTGCATGGGCCGCTACTGCCACGTCCAGTGCGTGCTGGGCAACAGCGGGGGCAATCCGGGCGGGTAGTTCGTGGCGGGAGCCACCGGCGTTGTATTTGGCGTCATAATCGTAAAAATCATGGCCGTTACCGGTGGGGGTAATGTCTGTCACCGTTAGTGCGCGCGCGCCCATGACGCCCACGGTAATTTCACGCCCCGGAATAAACTCCTCCACCAGTGCCTGCGGGCCAAATGTCCACTCCCGCACAATGCGCGCGCGTGCATTGGCGCCAGCCCGCACAATGGACACCCCCACGGAGGACCCCTCGCTTACGGGTTTGACCACATAGGGGGTGGGCAGGGGGTCGCCCGCTTCCAGCTCCGCAATGTCAATCACCCGGCCCGGAGCAACCGGCAGCCCCGCGGACACAAAGGCTGCACGGGCAGCGGCTTTGTTCATGGCGGTGGCCGAAGCCCGCACGCCCGAATGGGTGTAGGCAAGGCCCATCCAGTCCAGAATGCCCTGAATGCACCCATCTTCGCCAAAGCGGCCGTGGAGTGCATTGAACACCACATCGGGGTTTTGCGCGCCCAGTTGGGCCACAAGTGCGCCAAGGTCCGCCCCGGCATCGAGCGTGCTGACCGTATGCCCAAGGCTACGCAGGGCGTCGGCCACCCCATGGCCGGAGGACAGGCTGACCGTCCGCTCGGAGGACATCCCCCCCATGAGCACCGTAATCCGTTTGGGAGCAGCACTCATGCCGGTGTTCCTTCTGTGCGGCCAATGCGCTTGATTTCCCATTGCAGGTGCACGCCTGAATGCTGGGCTACGCGGTGGCGCACATCATCCCCCAGAGCTTCTAGGTCGTGGGCTGTGGCGTGGCCAAGGTTGATCAGGAAGTTGCAGTGCTTCTCACTGACCTGTGCATCGCCCCGGCGCAGGCCACGACAACCTGCCTGATCAATCAGTTCCCACGCCTTGCGGGTGGATACTTCTGGCTCGGGGTTGCGGAAGGTGGACCCCCCCGTGCGTGCGCGCACCGGCTGGGACTGTTCGCGCGCTGTGCGGATATCGGTAATACGCAGGGCAATGTCTGTCGGGCTGGCAGGTGTTGCGCGCAGGCGCGCACGCACCACCATGGCGCCTTCGGGCAGGCCCGACCGGCGGTAGCCAAAGCGCAGGGCGGCATTGCCAAGGCGTAGCATGTTGCCATCACGCGTTATAATTTCCGCCCAGTCCAGCACACTGGCAATGTCCGCCCCATACGCGCCTGCGTTCATACGCACGGCCCCGCCAATGGAGCCGGGAATACCGGCCAGAAATTCCAGCCCCGCAAGGCCCGCCTGTGCTGCGTGTTCGGCCACGGTTGCATCAAGGCAGGCGCTGCCGACCACAAGCCCGTCGGCCTCTACCGCAATATCGGCAAAGCCACGGGCCATACGCACCACAATACCGTCCAGCCCGCCATCGCGGATAATCACGTTGGAGCAGGCCCCAAGTGCGATAACCGGCAACTCGGGCGAGAGGTTGCCCAGCATGCCCGCCAGATCATCCGCATCTTTTGGCTGGAACAGCCACTCCGCCGGACCGCCAACGCGGAACCATGTGCGCGCACCCAGTGGGGCCTGTGCGCTCACGCGCCCGTGCGTGCCCGCAAAGGCGTGGCGCACCATGTCTTCCAGCGTTGTGGCGGGGGTGTGGCTCATTTCGCACTTCCACCTTTGTGTTCGGCCTGCAAGGCGGCAAGCTGGGCGGGCAGGGCCTGTGCCCAGTTGGTAATGGTGCCAGCCCCCAGGCACACAACATAGTCACCCGGTTTGGCAATGGCGTTGATCATTTCCGCCAGATGGTCGGGGCTGGAAAGGGGCACTACGGAGCGGTGTCCGCGTTCGCGCAGGCCCTCTATCAGCTTGTCGCGGCTGGCGTCGGGCAGGGGGTCCTCGCCTGCGGCATACACGTCGGATACGATCACCGTGTCGGCATCGTTCATGCAGGTGCAAAAATCAGCAAACAGGGTTCTCAGGCGCGAGTAGCGGTGCGGCTGCATGACCGCAATAACCCGGCTGGCCCCGGCCTGCCTTGCGGCCTTGAGCACGGCGGCAATTTCTACCGGGTGGTGGCCGTAGTCATCTATGACGGTAATGCCCCCGGCTTCCCCCGTGCGGGTAAAGCGGCGTTTGACACCACGGAAGCTGGCAAGGCCGGAGCGAATGACATCATCACTAATGTCCATTTCGGTGGCTACGGCAATGGCGGCAAGGGAGTTCTGCACGTTATGCGCGCCCAGCATGGGCAGGCGGAAGGGGCCAGCCTTGCGGGTGCGGCGGCTGACGCGGTCTGTCAGTGTGACCTCAAACGTGGCGCCGAGCTTGTCGGTAATAACTTTTTCGGCCCGCACATCCGCCTGAGGGGAAAAACCATAGGTGACAATCCGGTGGTCGGACAGGCGCGGGATCATCTGCTGCACGGCGGGGTGGTCTATGCACAGCACGGCAAAGCCATAGAACGGCACGTTGGAGACAAACTGGTCATACGCGGCCTCCATGGCCTCGGCCGAGCCCCAGTGGTCCAGATGTTCGGGGTCCATGTTGGTCACGACCGAAATAACGGAGGGCAGGCGCAAGAAGGAGCCATCGCTCTCATCAGCCTCGACCACCATCCAGTCGCCCTTGCCCATGCGGGTATTGGTGCCATACGCCTCGATAATACCGCCGTTGATTACGGTCGGGTCCAGCTTGGCGGCTTCGAGCACTGCGGCCACAAGGCTTGTGGTGGTGGTTTTGCCGTGTGTTCCGCCAATGGCCACAGCCCAGCGCAGGCGCATGAGTTCGGCCAGCATTTCCGCCCGGCGTACAACGGGGATCAGCTTGGCGCGGGCGGCAACAACCTCGGGGTTGTCACGTTTGACAGCGGTGGAAATAACCACAACCTGCGCATTGCCCAGATTGGCCGCGTCATGCCCGATAGTAACCGGAATGCCTGCTGCGCGCAGGCGTTTGACATTGGCGTTTTCTGCAATATCGGACCCCTGCACGGAGTAGCCCAGCAGGCACAGCACCTCCGCAATGCCGGACATGCCAATGCCGCCAATGCCGACAAAATGGATGGTTCCGATGGAAAGGGGCAGGGCTCTCATGTGCGTGTCTCCGTCTCGTGTGAGGGCGGATGGGCGGGTGAAGGAGAAAGTTGGAGGCATTCTTCTACTATATCAGCCAGACGGAGGGCGGCGTCCGGGCGGGCCAGCGTGGCGGCGGCGGCAGCCGCGCGGGCGAGTTCGTCCGGAGCGGTGAAAAGGTCTTGCAGGCGGGTTGCAAGAGTTGGTGCGGTAAAGTCGGGCTGGCGGATCATCCAGCCAGCACCTACGTCGGTTATGGCGCGGGCGTTTTCGGTCTGCTCATCGGAGGCGGCAATGGGCAGGGGCACCAGCAGGGATGGGCGGCCAGCGGTTGTAATTTCCGCCACCGAAGACCCCCCGGCCCGGCCAATAACCAGATGGGCCGTGCGGAGCAGTTCGGGCACATCGTTCAAAAATGGTTCCACACGGGCTTTAACCCCCATGTCAGCATAGGCTTGGCGCACTGTGTCCACATCATCCGCGCGGGCCTGCTGGGTTACGGTTATGCGCGCGCGCAGCCCTGCGGGCAGGCGGGCAATGGCGGCGGGCACTACCTGCGAAAAAATATGTGCCCCCAGAGACCCCCCCCACACCAGCAGGTTAATGCCGTCTTGCGGGGCGGACCATGGCTGCCCCGCCAGTGCTGCAATTGCGGGGCGCACGGGCATGCCGGTCAGCACCGTTCTGGCCCCCATGGGCAGCTTGGCAACGGAGGGGAAGGAGGTTGCAATCATATCGGCAAAGCGCGAGAGCACGGCATTGGCCTTGCCCAGCACTGCGTTGCCTTCATGAATGATCAGGGCGGGGTGTTTGCGGCCCAGCAGGCGCGCACCCAGCAGTGGCGGAATGGAGGGATAGCCCCCAAAGCCCACCACTGCATCGGGGCGGATGGTGTGCAGGATGGTGCGTGCTTTCCATGCGCTGGCCAGCAGCGTAGCCCCCGCACGCAGCGCGCGTATGGGGCCACGCCCGGCCACACCTGCGCCACGCAGTACAAACTGGGGGCCGTTGGCAAAAACACCGCCCGAGCGTTTGCCCGCCCGTGCGTCGGTCATCAGCACCACATGGTGGCCACGTGCGACCAGCGCTTCGGCCAGAGCCTCAGCCGGGAAAAAATGGCCGCCAGTGCCCCCGGCCGCAATCACAATAGTACGGGACATTATACTGACCGCCATTGTCTGAGAGTGGTGATAAAGCCTTTGCCGGGGCGCAGGCCCCCCGGTTGCTGCCGTGTAAGGGCCAGCACCATGCCAATGGCCAGAGCAACGGACATGGCCGAGGACCCCCCGTAGGAAATGAATGGCAGCGTCATGCCCTTGGTGGGGATAAGATGCAAGGTTGAAGCCATGTTTACAAACGCCTGTAGGCCAAAACCGGTAAGCAGGCCGGTGGTGGCAATAACCACAAACGGGTCATCCTCGCGGATCAGGCGCAGCAGGGTACGTACCACAATGGCTGCAAAAATGCAGATGATCAGCAGGCAGATCACAAGCCCGTATTCTTCCCCCGCTACCGCAAACACAAAGTCCGCGTGGGCATCGGGCAGCAGGTCCTTTACCCGGCCCTCGCCGGGGCCACGGCCCATCAACCCGCCATTGCCAAAGGCGCGCAGGGCCGTATCAATCTGGTAGTGGTCGCCCACATTGGGGTGCATAAAGCGCTCCACGCGTGAGCGCACATGCGGGAAAATAAAAAACGCGGCAATCCCGGCCGCCACCATACAGGCAAAGCCAAACCCCACAAATATCAGGTTCAGCCCGTCCACAAACAACTGGACCAGAAAAACGGCGGTAATCACGGTGAGCATGCCAATGTCCGGCTGGGACTTAAGCAGCAGCAGAATAAGCCCATACAGGCCAAAGGCTATGAGCATGCCCGGAAAATAGCGCGAAATGCGGCGCTCGGTCAGCAGCCACCCCGTAACCACGGCAAAGCAGGGCTTGAGGAACTCCGATGGCTGGAGGGACATAAGTGGCAGCGCAATCCAGCGCCGCGCCCCCTTGATTTCTATCCCGTGCACAAGGGTCAGCATGGTTGCCCCCAGCATGAGCGCGCCCCCCACAAGGGAGAGCCGGAGCACCGTACGGCGCGAGAGCATGGACACGCCGGTAACAATAACCCCGGCAACACTAAGGAACATGACCTGCTTGAAAATGAACATATTGCGCGAAGCGCCAATACGCACGGCCACTGCGGGGCTGGCTGCAAGCATGAGGATGTAGCCAAAGCCGATCAGGATAAAGGTGCAGACCAGCGTTGTCCGGTCCACGTTCCGCCACCAGCGGCCAAAAGGCGAATCATCAGTGCGGGAATAACCGGCCATGCTTGTCCTATTGCCCCGTTCTGCTCATCTGTTGCGTATGCACCGCGTGGGCCAGTGCCTGAAAATGCCGCCCGCGTGCCTCAAACCCGGCATACTGGTCAAAGCTCGCGCACGCTGGCGAGAGCAGGATAACGGGTGTTTGGGTCTGTTGGGCAACACTGTAAGCTTGGGGGACCGCATTTTCCAGTGTGTCCACCACCGTGTGGGGCACGTTATGGCGCGCAAGGGTTGCGGCCAGTTCGGCTGCGTCCTGCCCGATTAAAAAGGCATGTGTCATGCGTTTAAAATACGGGGCAAGGCTTTCTATGCCGCCTTCCTTGGCTACACCACCGGCAATCCACACCAGCCGGTCGTAGCAGCCCAGTGCGCGGGACGAGGCATCGGCATTGGTGGCCTTGCTGTCGTCTATGAAGGCGATACCGTTGCAGGTTTCCACCAGTTTTTGCCTATGCGGCAGGCCGGTAAAGGAGGCCACGGCCTGTGCCGCCTTGGTGTCTGCTACACCCAAAAAGCGGGCCATGGCCATGGCGGCTGCCGCGTTCTGGGCGTTATGCGCGCCGGGCAGGGCTGGCCCCAGTGTGGCCAAAGCCGTGTTGTTGTGCCAGACCGCGCCGTCCTTGCCGTAATAGCTGGCGGCGGGGTTATTGCCTGACACGCTTACGCACGGTGCGGCAGCGTGGGCCAGTTGCGTGGCAATGGTGGCGCAGTAAGCATCATCAATACCAATAACGGCCAGGTCCTGCGCGGTTTGGCCCACAAATACGCGTTGCTTGGCCTGTGCGTACCCGGCCATGCCCGCGTGGCGGTCCAGATGGTCGGGGGTGAGGTTGAGCAGGCAGGCCACATCAAAGTGCAGGCTGTCCAGCCGTTCGAGCATGTAGGACGACATTTCCAGCACATACACGCCCGTATCGGGGAGCAGGGGCAGGGCAAGGGCTGCGGGGCCAAGGTTGCCGCCTGCGGCTACCGGCAGGCCAGCGTGCTCCAGAATATGGGCCAGCAGGGTTGTGGTGGTGGATTTGCCGTTGGTGCCGGTAATGCCAACAAACCGCGCCTTGCTGCCAGATGCCCGCACCGCGCGGTAAAGCAGTTCCGCATCGGACAGAATGGGCACACCTGCGGCAAGGGCCAGTGCTGCTACGGGGTGTACCCGGGGCAGGTGGTGCGGAATCCCCGGCGAGAGCACAAGTGCGTCAAACCCTACCAGACTGTCCAGTGGCGCGCAGGTTATGCGGGCGGCCTGTTCGGGTGGCATGTGGGTTATGGCTTCAAGCAGGCCGCAGCGCCCGGCCTCTCCGTCATCCCACGCCTGCACCTGTGCGCCACACGCACTCAGTGCCTGCACGGCGGGCAGGCCGTTACGGCCCATGCCCAGCACGGCAAAATGTTTCACGCTAAACACGGAGGGGGGGAAGGTGCTCATCGCAGCTTCAACGTGGCCAGACCACACATGCCCAGCACAATGGAAACAATCCAGAACCGAATAACAATCTTGGGTTCAGCCCAGCCCTTTTTTTCAAAATGGTGGTGAATGGGCGCCATAAGGAACACCCGCCGCCCCGTGCGCTTGTACCAGAATACCTGAATAATGACCGAGAGCGTTTCCACCACAAACAGCCCGCCCACAATGCACAAAACCAGTTCGTGCTTGATGGCAACTGCAAGGGAGCCAAGTGCCCCACCAAGGGAGAGGGAGCCTGTATCCCCCATGAACACGGCGGCAGGGGGTGCGTTAAACCACAAAAACCCAAGCCCCGCCCCAACAAGGGCTGCGCAGAATACCGCCAGCTCCCCCGTGCCGGGCACGGCATGGACCTGCAGGTAGTCAGCAAAAACATGGTTGCCCACCACGTAGGACAGAATGGCAAACACAAGGGCTGCCACCACCACGGGGCCAATGGCCAGCCCGTCCAGCCCGTCGGTAAAGTTGACCGCATTGCCAAAGCCCGTAATCACGATCATGGCGAACACGGGGTAGAGCAGACCAAGGGGGATGAGCAGTTCCTTGGCAAAGGGGAAGGCCAGATGGTTGGCAAGTTCTGGCGGCATCAGGTACTGCAACCACGCACCGCATATGAGTGAAAGGGCAAATTCTGAACCCAGACGCGCACGTTTGGAAAGCCCGTCCGTATTGCGCCGTGCGAGCTTGCGGTAGTCATCTGCAAAGCCGATTACGCCAAAACCCAGTGTGGTCAGCAGTACCGCCCAGACAAACCCGTTTTCAAGGTTGCCCCATAGCAGGGTTGCCACGGTCAGCGAGATCAGAATGAGCATGCCGCCCATTGTGGGGGTTCCGGCTTTTTCAATAATATGCCGCTCCGGCCCCACAGCGCGAATGGGCTGGCCGTAGCGCTGGATGCGGCGCAGCATGGTAATAAGCGGGCGGCCCAGCAGCAGGCTTATGCCCAGTGCGGTCATGCACGCGCAGCCCGCCCGGAAGGAAATGTAGCGCAGCAGGTTGAGCAGGGTAATGTGCCCGTCATGCACAGCGTGAGAGACCAGCAGATACAACATTCAGGCGGGCTCCACGGTAGCAAGGGTTTCAAGGGCTGCAATAACGTCGCGCATACGGCTCCCCAGACTGCCTTTGACCAGAACGGCATCCCCACGGCGCAGGGCTGTGCGGACCAGAGGAGCAAGGGAGGCGGCTGTGTCCGCCCATGCGCCCTGTCTGGCGTGGGGCAGGGCGTCAAAAAGGGTTTTCATGTAAGGTCCGCAACAAAAAACAAGATCGGCTGAGGCCGCTGCCGGTTGGGCAAGGGCTGTATGTTCAACCGTAGAGAACGCCCCCAGTTCGCGCATATCGCCTAAAATGGCAATGCGGCGCGTGGCGGGCAGGTGGTGCAGCACA
Organism: Acetobacter sp.; assembly: GCA_047719095.1. Taxonomy (GTDB): domain Bacteria; phylum Pseudomonadota; class Alphaproteobacteria; order Acetobacterales; family Acetobacteraceae; genus Acetobacter. The sequence goes on along the minus strand of JBDNSL010000043.1, from coordinate 10,237 downwards.
TCAAGGGCTGCGCGAATGGAGGCGGAGGACGCATTATAACTCTCGTCCAGCAGGGTTATGGCCCCGCCCGCAATATGGCTGAGTGCGCCGCGCCCCTTGCCCGGGGCAAAAGCCTCCAGCGCTGTGCAGGCTTTGGGCAGGTCGGCCCCAAGGGCTACACAGGCCGCAAGGGCTGCCAGCGCGTTGCGGGCCAGATGCAGGCCGGGGGCTGGCACATGCACGGGTACTGCCACCCCTGCAATATGGGCCGTAAAATGCGTCCCGTCCGCCCCAGCGCGCACCCCGTCCATATGGGCGGTGCTGGTGGGGTTTGTGCCTGTGCTCCACAAGGTGGCGTGGGCCTGCTGTGCGGCGTGGGCAAAAAAGGCTGTACCGTGTGCATCGTCTGGCACCACGGCCACGCCACGCGCGGGCAGGGTGGTGATGATGGAGGCTTTTTCCGCAGCAATGGCGTCTAGGCTGCCCATGTGCCCCAGATGGGCCGAGCCTATGGTGGTAATGACCGCCACATCTGGCTGGACCATGCGTGCCAGAGGCAGGATTTCGCCGGGGTGGTTCATGCCAATTTCGCTAATGCAGAAAGCTGCGTTGCGCGGTAGGCGGGCAAGGGTAAGGGGCACGCCCCAGTGGTTGTTGTAGGAGGCCTCTGCCGCATGGGTGGCGCCATTGGCCCCAAGGCACAGGCGCAGCATTTCTTTGGTGGTGGTTTTGCCCACACTGCCGGTTACAGCCACAACCTTGCCCGTAAACCTTGCCCGTGCGGCGCGGGCAAGCTGTTGCAGGCCCACCATGGTGTCCGCCACGACCAGCACGCGCGGGTCTGCAAGCCCATCGGGGTTATGCACCATGGCGCAGGCGGCACCCTTGTCCAGCGCTGCTCGCACATGGGCGTGCCCATCGCTTGTATCCCCCTTGAGGGCAATAAACAGGTCGCCGGGGGCAAGGGTGCGCGTGTCTATGGAAATGCCGCTCACTGCGCCATCTGGCGCGGCGCGTGCACTGCTGTCGGGCGCGTGTTTACCGGGGCTGGCGTCAGGGGCTGGCTGTGTGCTGGCTTGGCTTTGGAGGAAGTGGCCTGCGGTTGCCGCCTCCAGTTCTGCGCGGGTCCATAGGGCGCTCATGGCTGCCCCGCCACGGCGCGAATAACCGCCACATCGTCAAACGGGAGTATGGTTGTGCCTATAATCTGTCCCTGTTCATGGCCTTTGCCCGCCACCACCAACACATCCTCCGATCCTAGCATGGACAGCGCCTGCGTTATGGCCTGCCTGCGGTCCCCGATTTCCAGCGCGTCAGGCGCGCCCGCACGGACCTCGGCACGGATTTGTGCCGGGTTTTCCGTGCGGGGGTTATCATCTGTAATAATGGCAACATCAGCGCCATGGGCTGCCGCCTGCGCCATAAGCGGGCGTTTGCCCCTGTCGCGGTCCCCGCCTGCGCCAAACACCACAACCAGCCGCCCGCGTGCATGTGGGCGCAGGGAGGCCAGCAGGCGGGTAAGTGCGTCTGGCGTATGGGCGTAGTCCACGTAGGCGCAGGCCCCATTGGGCAGCACCACGGCGCGCTCCATGCGCCCGCGCACCCCGGCAAGGGCGGGCAGGAGGTCCAGCGCGCCATACAATGCGCCCTCCTCCTGCACAGCCAACGCCAGAGCCAGCAGGGCGTTATCGGCCTGAAAGCGGCCGGGCATGGCAAGGAGTACGGTTTTTGTCCGCCCGTTGCAGCTTATGTCCAGTTCCTGCCCGGTGGGGACAGCGCGGCAGTCCAGCAGGCGCAGGGTGGTGCCGTTGGTCCCTGTCAGGCGCAGGTGCAGGTTACGGCTGCGGGCTATGGCGTGCAGGGCTTTTAGTGTTGTGGCATCCATGTCCGCATTGGCGGCGGCAAGGCCACCTGCGGGCAAAAGCGTGTCAAACAGCCGCAGTTTGGCCGTGCGGTAGGCCTCCATAGTGCCGTGGTAATCCAGGTGGTCACGCGTGAGGTTGGTAAAGCCCGCGCCCTGTAGGCGCAGCCCGTCCAGCCGCCCCTGCTCCAACCCGTGGGACGATGCCTCAAGGGCTGCGTAATGCACGCCCGCCCGCTCAAGGGCTGCCAGACCATTGGCTAGGGCCACCGGGTCGGGGGTGGTCAGGGGGGGGAAGGTAACCCCCGTGCCCTCGGCCCCGGTTAGGCCCAGTGTGCCAATGCCTGCGGCCCTGTGGCCCTGCAAGGCCCATATCTGGCGCATGAAGTCTGTTGTGCTGGTTTTGCCGTTTGTCCCTGTTACGGCAACCAGATGGGCTGGTTGCGGCCCTGCCAGCAAGGTGGCCCAGAGGGCCAGCACATGGCGTGGGTCCGGGGTGGTTACAAGCGGGCAGGCGGGCACGCCCTGTGGCCATGTGGTGCCTGTGGGGGCTAAAATGGCCGCAGCCCCAGCCTGCACGGCCGCCCCGATATAGGTGCGCCCATCAACCCGTGTGCCGGGGAGTGCTGCAAAGACAACCCCCGGGCCTACCTGCCTGCTATCGGCTGTAATGGCGCTAACATGGGGGTTGGCGGTGGTGTTGGCGCTCAGGTTGAGTGCGTGCAGCAAGGTGGAAAGGGGCGTGCTCATTCGTCCATGTTCTCCCCTGCTGTTTTTTTGCGGATGGCCAGAGTGTGCGCCCCCGGCTCCTGCGCCAGTTTTGCGGCCTGTTTGGTGGCGCGGTGTTCGGCCTCGAGCTTGCGGGGGTCTCCGGGGTCATTCCCCGGCCCCAGAGGGCGCACACCACGCGGTATGGCGGGGTGCATGGGAATGGCAAGCCGGGCATCAATCTCTTTGGCATGCTCCACATCGGGGAAAATCTGGAGCATGGGGCCAATGCGCGAGATCACGCGTGAGACTGTGGGGGCGGCGTTCCACCCTGCTGTGGTCCAGCCATGGGTCTGTGGCGTGGGCTGGGGGCTGTCGAGCATGATATACACCGCGTAGCGTGGCGCATTCATGGGGAAAATGCTGGTAAAGGCGGAAATATTGACGTGCTTGAGGTAGCCGCCATGCGGGCCGATTTTTTCGGCCGTGCCGGTTTTGCCACCCACGAAATACCCCGGAGATTCCGCCGTTCTGCCCGTACCCTGCGTTACGTCCAGCCTGAGCAGCCTGCGCAGTAGGGCCGAATTGCTTTCGGAGAGAACACGCACCCCTTGGGGAATAACCGGGGGTTCGGGCATGGGGGCACCCGTGCCCATGTTCGCGGGAGCGGGGGCATGGGGCAGGCTCTGGCTCAGGGCCGCATTCTGCACACCTTGTTCAAACTGCTCTGCTGGGGAGGGGGGCTGCTCGGCTGGCGGGTCAGGGTCCTCCTGATCCAGCAAGGTGGGGGCTACCAGAATACCGCCGTTTACCGTGGCGGCCGTGCCGCGCACAATGGCCAGTGGTGGTTCGGCCACGCCGTGCCCAAAGCCGACTGTCATGGTGGTGGCAAGGCCCCACTGGCGGGGGACAAGCGGGCGTGCGGCCTCGGGCAGTTCCACGGGCACGGGGGCAAAAAAGCCCATGCTACGCAGCCAGTCCGCCTGCCGCTTGCCGCCGACATCAAGAGCGATATGAGCGGCTGCGGGGTTGGAGGAATAGGCCATGACCTCGGGCAGGGACAACCACGGCGCAAAGTGGTCGTTCTTCATATCCCGGATGGTAAAGCGGCCGATTTTGAGCGGAACAGAGGAAAAACTGTCCCATATATGGATAGTGCCTGTCTCCAGCCCCATGGCGGTGGTTTGCAGCTTGAAGGTGGAACCCGGTTCGTACAGCCCCGTAACCGAGCGGTTGAACCGCTCGTCGTTTGTTGCGTGGGAAAATTCGTTTGCGTCATAGTCGGGCAGGCTGACCATGGCGATAATTTCGCCCGTACGCACATCCATGACAATGCCGCATGCACCAATGGCCTGAAAAGTGTCCTTGGCGGAGGCCACCTCTTCGCGCACGGCGGACTGCACGCGTATGTCAAGCGAGAGCCGCAGGGGTTTGCGGTCTACCAGCAGGCGTTTGTTAAAAAAGCGCTCCACACCGGCAATGCCGTTATCATCAATATCCACAGCCCCCATAATCTGGGCGGCCATGCGGCCCAGCGGGTAATGCCGCTGCTCTCCGGGTTCAAAATAGATACCGGGAATGCCAAGGTTGTTGATGGCCAGCTCCTGCTGGGGGCTGATATTGCGCGCGATGTACACAAACTGCTTGTGCCGTGCCAGACGTTCGGCAGTTTCTTGCTCATCCAGATCATGCAGAACGGATTTAAGCTTGTGGGCCACGTCCGCCGGGTCAATCAGTTCCTGCGGGTTGGCGTACACCTGGGCAACGGGTAGCGACAGGGCGAGTGTCTGCCCATTGCGGTCCACAATGGACGCACGGTGGACCTGCGGCAGTGCGTAGTCCCCCGCCAAGGCACCCTTGGGGTCTATTTTGGGAATTTTGGGAACCTGCGGGGCAATCTGGCGCTGCTCGGGCGCCATGGGGCGCAGGACCGTGGCAATGGTTAGCTTGACGGCCACACAGGCAAACAGCGCGCAAAACCCGGCTGACACCCATAAAAGCCGGACATGCATCTGTTCCCTGTGCGCGCGGGCGCGCAGGTCTTCCCCCGTTACACCAATTGTGCGTGTTGTTTCCAAATCATGGCGTGGGGGGACGACCATATCGTATCAGGGGGACTTTCAGCCAAAATAATCAGTTGGTTACAGGCACGGGTGCTGGCAGGGCATCGCTGCCGCGACTCAGCAGGGACCCGTTCGTATAACCGGAAGTTGCGCGGGCTTCCATATAGCCCTCGGTCATGGGGGTTCTGTGCGCGCGTACCGGGTGCCAGCTTGCTGCGGCCACGGGCAGGGGGTGGCGCACGGGGGCTATGTCATCGCTGTTCTGGGCCAGACGGCGGGGGGCCATGGCTTCGGCCCGGCTGGCTGCGGCCACGGCTACGTGGCGGGTGGCCGTGCTGGGCGTATCCGCATCATCCACACTGGCTGGGGCAATACTTGAATGTACTGCAAGGTGGGGTACGTCCGCCACCTGTGTGGGCTGGTGGTGGGGCACGGCTGCTACGCGTGCAACAGGGGTGTCATGCACAGCAACCGGGGGTGCCAGAGGTGTTGGAACGACCAGAACACGCGGTGCAGGGGCCGGGCTTTCCATTGCCACAACCGTGGGGTGTGGGCGCACGGCGCGCACGGGCAGTGGGTGGGCTGGCACGGTGGGGGCTGCGTCGGCCACAACTGCTGCGTGTTCATGCTCCGGCTGCACGGCGGGCAGGGGCCGGGTGGTGCTACCAAGCAGGATGGGGGCCGGTGTTGCGGCCCTGCTAACGGCTGCCACCTGCACAGGGGCTGCGGACTGGGCGACAGGTGTTGCATCCTTGGCCACATCGGGCAGATGCTGCACCAGATCGGCCATACGCACGAACTGTGACGGGTCCATGGATTGCAGGTAAGCCGCATGTTTGGCCACAAGGGCTGCCAGCCGTTCGGGCTGGTTTTCCAGCGCCCATTCCGTGCGGAGCATGGCAGTCTGGCCGCGAATGTGTTCGGTCTCTAGCACAATAGCGGAAATCTGCTGGTCCAGCAGGGTTGTCTGGTGCTTCTTTGTATACAGGAAGAACCCCGATGCAATTGCCAGAACAGCGCAGCAGCATGTGAATGGACGGGGGCTCATGCGCGCAATCCTTTAGGCGAAGTATCGGTTGAAGAAGGACGTTTCATCATGGCGCGCAGGCGGGCACTCCGCGCGCGTGGGTTGGCCCTGCATTCGGGGTCTCCGGGGCGGATGGCCTTGCTGGTCAGGGCGACGAATGCTGCGGGGGCCGCAGGGGCAAGGGAGGCACGCGGGTCATGGCGTGAAAAGCTGATATCCTTGCCTAAAGCGCGCTGCATGGCACGCTTGACCAGCCGGTCCTCCAAAGAGTGGAAGGACACCACAACAAGCCGCCCGCCATCATTGAGCATGTTGACGGCCTGTTCCAGCCCACGTTCGATCTCGCCCAGCTCATCATTTACGGCAATGCGTAAGCCCTGAAAGCTGCGGGTGGCGGAATCTATGCCTGAGCGGTCTTGTGGCACCACGGAGCGAATAACCTCGGCCAGTTGCAACGTGGTGTGGAGCGGGTTTTCCGCCCGTGCCGCAACAAGGGTGCGGGCTACGCGGCGGGCATGCCGCTCCTCTCCATAAAAATGGAAAATATCGGCCAGTTCGGCTTCGGTCGCTGTGTTGACAATGTCAGCCGCACTGCGGCCCTGCCGTGCCATACGCATGTCCAGCGGCCCATCAAACCGGAAGGAAAAGCCGCGTTCGGCTTCATCAATCTGGAAGGAGGACACGCCAAGGTCCATGACAATGCCGTCAAAGCGGGGGGCATTGGCCTGTGCAGCCAGTTCGGCCATGTGGCCAAAGCTGCCTGCCAGCATGTGCAGGCGGGAATGGCCTTCGGTTTTTTCCAGTTCCGCGCACAGGGCCTGCCCACGGGCAATGGCGTCGGGGTCGCGGTCTATGGCCCACACATTGCATGCCGCCGTGTTCAGGATTGCGCAGCTATAGCTGCCCCCCCCAAAGGTGCAGTCCAGAATGGCCTCGCCACTGGCGGGGGTCAGGTAGTGCAGGACCTCTGCGAGCATGACAGGGATATGGCCATTACCCGGCGGTGTTATGGCGGAAGGAAGTGGGAGCGCGTTCATGGCCTAGTCTTCCCTCTGGCTGGTCTGCGGGGCCGCGGGAATGGTGACACGGCGGGACTTCTGGCGTGCGTCAGCCCGGCGCAGGCGCGCAGCCTCCGGTTCCCAGATTTGAAAAATGCGGCCCACACCCATGAATGCGGCAACCGCGCCGTCCTGTAGCCCTGCGTGCTCGCGCAAAAAGTCGGGCAGCATCAGGCGTCCTTCGCGGTCGGGGTCCATGGGGTAGGCGTCGGCGTAAATGGCGGCGGCAAGGTCGTCATGTTCATCGGAGAACATGTCCAGGCGGTCCAGTGGCTCGGTCAGGCGGGCAAAGGCCACCGCTGGCCATGCCTCGATGCAGGGCAGCGTGTGGGAGGGGCGGAGAATCACCAGCGCGTCGCCTTCCTTTTGCTGTGACTTGAGAACGGAGCGGAACCCAGCAGGAATCGAGACGCGTCCTTTTGCGTCGAATCGATTTTCATGCGTGCCGAGGAACACACTCACGAAGTTCAGAAGTCCTTTTGAGCCAATGGTTTCTGTTCCTTGGAGGGCGGGGAACATGGGACCGCAACCACTTTTATGGTCTGCCGTGGGATAGCATGGGATAGCATGGGACGCAAATTAAAAGCGAAGAAAAAACAGCAGAAAACCGCCGTTTATAAAGTATTCATACTTCGCTCGGGAGTCGCGCTCAGGTAATGGGCAGGCAAAAGAAAGACATCATTTGTTCATGTTATGTTCTTTTGCAGTAAAAGGCGCATGCCAAAGCCCATGCGGGCGGTGCAGTGGAACGTTAGGTGGGAGATAAATGCCAGACGGTCTGTAAGCCGGGTTCTGTCTAGCCCAAAAGGGCCTGGACGATCATTCCTCTGGGACATGTCTTGCAACATGCCTCACGCGACCAACCCGAACGACGGGGCGGGAGAACCCCCGAAACCCTAAGGTTTCTGCCGTTCCTATTCGGTCTTGCTCCCGGTGGGGTTTGCCGTGCCTCCCCTGTTGCCAGCGGAGCGGTGCGCTCTTACCGCACCGTTTCACCCTTACCTCCAGCCCGTCCCATGGTTTCCCATGGCATGGAACCCGGAAGGCGGTCTGTTTTCTGTGGCACTTTCCCTAAGGTCACCCTCGCCGGTCGTTAACCGGCACCGTTCTTCCCGTGGAGCCCGGACTTTCCTCCATCATGCGCAAAAACGCACAACAGCGACCGTCCGACCGTCTGGCCCGCGCACCCTGCGTTGGTGGCGCGTACAGGTCAAGGGCTTTGTGGTGGAAAAGCACTCTTGGCAGCAGGGGATAAGAATGCACATCATGTGCATATGTCCGATTTTCTGCTTCCCACCTCTACCTCCACTCCGCTTGTGCCCAATCTGTCCTCGCGCGTGCTGCTCAGGATCATTCGGTGGCAGGAAGCGCGCAAAAGGCGGCAGACCAGCCCGCGTGCCGCCCAGACGCGCGCAGGCGGGAACGCGCAGCCCAAAGTCCCCACGCCCGACGCAACGGTCGGGCACCCGCCAGCCCCCATGGCCCCCGCACACTCGGAGGCGCATCGGCATTTTCTGCATGTGCTGCGTAAGGCCATGGATACGCCCTCTTTTCCGCAACGCCTGTCCTCCCTGCCGTTGCGCCGGGTGGTTGCGGTGCGGGTGCAGGGGGCCACGGGTGTTTTATCCGCACGGCTGTACATTCCGCGTGGGCGGGTGCGCGGGGCGGTGCTGTACCTGCATGGCGGCGGGTTTGTGCATTGCGGGCTAAATTCCCACCACGGCATATGCTGCCGTCTGGCGCGGGCATCGGGGGCGGCTGTGCTGCTGCCCGATTACGCATTGGCCCCCGAACACGCTTTTCCTTCTGCGGTGGAGGACTGCCGCGCGGCCCTGCACTGGCTTGCACGCGCAAGTGCGCGGTACTGGGGTGGGCAGGTGGCGGTTGCGGGCGATAGCGCGGGGGGCAACCTTGCTGCCGTTCTGGCGCAGGAGGGGCGGGCAGGCCAGTGCCCCAACCCGGCGTTGCAACTGCTGTATTATCCCTCGCTCTATGGCCGCAACAACCTGCCATCGCAGGCCACGTACGAGGATGGGTATTTTCTCTCCCGCCGGTCCATGGAGTGGTACGCCGCCCAGTATGTCCGCCGGGATGAGGACTGGACACACCCCCATTTTGCCCCCGGCCACACGGTGGATCTGGGCGGGTTGGCTCCGGCCGTTATTGTAACGGCGGAGTGCGACCCCATGCGTGACGAAGGGCGGGCCTATGCCTCGGCCCTACAGCGTGCAGGGGTTGCCGTGCTGTACCGCTGTTACCCCGGAACACTGCATGCGTTCCTTAATTTTTACGCACTTATGCCCCACGGCAAGGCCGCATTGCGCCTTGGGGGGCGCGCATTGCGCAAAGTTTTTGCCACAACACCCTAACCCCGCCACTGTGGCTTACAGCCTTGGCCGGGTTATCAGGGCTGCGTTATCAGGGGATAGGGTGGAACAGGCCGGGGGACCCCTGATCGGAGAGGACAACCCGGTTCATGCGGTCCACCTTGAGGGTGAACAGCTTGGGCAGTTCACCTTTGGGGGCGGGGCATGTGCCCGTGCTTTTTTCCATCACGTCAATGCGTGATGCGGTGGGCTGGTCGTTGCCATTAACCACAAACAACAGGCATTCGGGCTTGTCGTGTGTCATGCCGTTTTGCGTAACCTTAAGCCGCAGGTGCTGGATAAGGGCCGTATCCTCGTACCAGCTCTGGGCCGAGAACGTGTACCGGTCCACCATGCGCTCCAGTATGCCGCTTTTTGCCAGCACGATCATAAGCAGCGTTAGCGGCAGCACCATGGCCAGCCTGCGCAGGACATGCTGGCGCAGGGTCCGCTTGGCAAACGGGCCGCGCTTTGCCCCGGTGGTGGCGGGCTTGGGGGTGGGGGTTTTGTTGGTGTCTGTCATGTCAGCATATCTTCGTGCCACAGGGCGCCGTCGCGGGCCAGCAGGGAGCGGGTGGAGGCGGGGCCCCAGCTTCCGGCGGGGTAGGGTTCAAGCGGGGTCATGGCATGCCGCCATGAGTTGAGAATAGGCTCGATCCACTGCCAAGAGGCCTCAACCTCATCACGGCGGATAAACAGGGCCGGGTCACCCCGGACCGCATCCAGCAAAAGCCGCTCGTACGAATCCTGATACGTGACCGAAAACGCATTTTCGTACGACATGCCAAGCGTTGCATTGCGCACACGAAAGCCTCCGGCACCGGGGTCACGCACCGCCATGACAAACGAGAGTTCCTCATGCGGGGCAATGCGGATAACCAGCCGCCCCGGCGAGGGCATGTTGGTAAAAATCGGCCAGACCTGCGGGCGGAACTGGATAACAATCTCGGTGGTTTTGGTGGCCAGCCGCTTGCCTGTACGCAGGTAAAACGGGGTGTGCCCCCAGCGTGCGGTGCGGATTTTGGTACGGATGGCTACAAAGGTTTCCGTGTTGCTGGCGCGGCCCGTGCCTAGGTCCTCGTTATAGCCGGGTACGTCCTTGCGCTTCATCTCGCCAGCGACGTACTGCCCGCGAATAACGTTGCGGCGCACCATGTCCGGCGTCATGGGGCGCA
>JBDNSL010000042.1:0-19875 GCA_047719095.1 Acetobacter sp. | reverse complement strand
AGCCCCTTAAGGGCGCACGTATTGCTGGCTGCCTGCACATGACCATTCAGACCGCTGTTCTGATCGAAACACTGGTCGCTCTGGGTGCAACCGTGCGTTGGTCCTCTTGCAACATTTTCTCAACTCAGGACCATGCCGCTGCCGCTATTGCTGCAGCCAACATTCCTGTTTTTGCCTGGAAAGGCCTGACCGAAGACGAATTTAACTGGTGTATCGAGCAGACCATTCAGGGCCCCGATGGCTGGACCCCGAACATGATCCTCGATGACGGCGGCGATCTGACCGTCATGATGCATGACCAGTACCCCGAACTGCTGGCCAAAGTTAAGGGCCTGTCGGAAGAAACCACAACGGGTGTGCACCGCCTGTGGGAAATGCAGAAAAAAGGCACGCTGAAGGTTCCCGCCATCAACGTGAACGACAGCGTTACCAAATCCAAATTTGATAACCTGTATGGCTGCCGCGAAAGCCTGGTGGACGCAATCCGCCGTGGTACAGACGTTATGATGGCAGGCAAGGTTGCCGTTGTTGCCGGTTATGGTGACGTGGGCAAAGGCTCCGCTGCCTCCCTGCGTAATGCTGGCTGCCGCGTGCTGGTAACGGAAGTGGACCCGATCTGCGCCCTGCAGGCCGCCATGGAAGGCTACGAAGTGGTCACCATGGAAGCCGCTGCACCGCGTGGGGACATTTTTGTAACCGCAACCGGCAACGTGGACGTCATTACCGTTGACCACATGCGCGCCATGAAAAACCGCGCAATCGTGTGCAACATCGGCCACTTTGACTCCGAAATCCAGATCGGCGGGCTGCGCAACTTCACGTGGGAAAACATCAAGCCGCAGGTTGATGAAGTGGTGTTCCCCGATGGCAAGCGCCTGATTGTTCTGTCCGAAGGCCGTCTGGTCAATCTGGGCAACGCAACCGGCCACCCGTCCTTTGTGATGTCTGCTTCCTTCACCAACCAGACGCTGGCCCAGATCGAACTGTGGACGGCACCTGAAGGCAAGTATGACGTTGCCGTTTACACCCTGCCCAAAAAGCTGGACGAAAAAGTTGCAGCCCTGCATCTGGCCAAGGTTGGCGCTCAGCTGAGCAAGCTGAGCGAAACTCAGGCCAAATACATTGACGTACCAGTACACGGCCCCTTCAAGCACGAAGAATACCGTTACTAAGAGAGCCTGAACGGCTGCCGGGGCCTGCTCCATACGGAGTGCGTGCCCCGGCAGCTTTTTTTTGGTCTTATACGCGCCCCCGCAGGCATGGCCGTGCGGCACAGCGTATACCCCCTTTTTTAAGTCTTATTGCCGGGTCAGGGTGTTTAACCTCTGAACCCTCTGGCAGACCATGCGTTAGACTGTAGCAGCATGTTCGCACGGGCTTTGCCCTGCCCGCTGGCACGGTTGCGCCCTGTTGCGCAAACCCGCCATGACCGTACGTGCCAGACGTATTACGCAAAACTGTCTCTTTGCTGACAAATTTATCAGGCTACCCTGCCAGATAGAACCATGCTGCCCATGACGAAAGGATTTTGCATATGAGTATTTTTGGCTCCATTCTCTCCGCTATTTTCCATCACGCCAAAACTGCAACGCCCGACACCACCTCCCCCGCCAATGCCACTACCCAGCCCACAGCCGCAGCCCTTGCCGCACCCGGCACGGTGCCCCCCGCTGGCTCCCCCGTGAATGTTGATGCGGTTCTGAGCAGCCTTGCCGCCCAGAACGGACAGAACCTGAACTGGAAAGAGTCCATAGTAGACCTGCTCAAACTGCTGGGGCTGGACAGCTCGCTTGATGCACGCAAAAAACTGGCAGCCGAACTGGCCTACCCCGGCAATACGGAAGACAGTGCCAGCATGAACGTCTGGTTGATTAAGGAAGTCCGGCAGAAACTGGCCGAAAACGGCGGAAAAATTCCCGCAGGGCTGTAACCCCGCTAATACGCGGCCCCAGACGGAACATTTTACTCAAGTGCAGGCCACTGGCTTGCACTTTTCTTTTATACAGCAACACCCATGCCTGCGGCCCATGAGTTGGCCCTGCTAACCATGAGCTGCAACAGGCTTGTGCTGGGTTTGCATGTCCTTGAATGCGGCCAACGGTGGGTCAAACGGGTAGGCGGTCGTATCCACCACCACAACAAACAGACCAGCTATGGAAGAGACAACCCGGTCTTTGCGCAAAAGGGCTGCAAAGCGGCGGTCTACAGCGGCCTGTTGCTCATACTGGGCATCTAGCAGACCGTGGCGGTCGATAAAGACATTCAGCGAAGATGGAATGCGGATGCACCCTTCAGATGCGGTGTGCCCCAGCCTCTGCTCCAGATAAACCGGGTCGGTCGCATGCATTTCCAGACGGATCTGTATTTTATCCCGGCTGGGCAGCCACCCTTTTTCGGCCCATTGCCAGCCAAAATCCCACACCCGCATGCCGGTGGTGCCATTTCCCATAATCCCGTTTTCATTCTTGGTGCCCAGTGCGCGGTAACCAAGGCGATCGGCTGAATTGGGAAAAACACCCGTAGGGGTAATATAGTAATATTGCCGCCCCGTTGTGCCGGTGGACACTCTGGTACTGCCAATAACCTGCCATTCCGCAGTGTCGGGCAAAGCCAAGATCAGGCACAGACGCTGCACTCTGGGGTTGCGGTCCACCACAACAAGCACCTGTGGCCGGTCCAGAACAATGCCTGCCTGCTCCAGCTGTTGCCGGGCCAAGGCGACCCATGCTGTCTTATACGCCGTGGGTACGCCAAGAGCTGCTGGCACTTCGCGCCTAAAAGCCATGGTCAGGGCCAAGGCTTCCTGCCGGGCTTCGTCCTCATCAACAACAGGAATGGGAGGGAGTACCCGCTCTGGGGAGCGGGGAACACGGGCGGCTCGCGTGCTGGGCGTGCGTGCAAAATCGGGGTCCAAAGCCCCGTCCTCCACAGTGAATGACTGTGGACTGGCCAGTGTTGCACCATAGGCTTGGGGTAAAGCCCCACCCCGAACCCAAACCATATCCGCCATGGCCAAAAAACTGCCAGCCATGGCTGAACAGACTGCCAGTTTCCTTGCCGTGCACATACATGCTCCCCCGTATGCAACTACGGGGGAGAGTATGGCATTAGTCCTGACAATAGGTAAATTATCAGATGTTGATCGCGCGGTTGTCAGCACCCAATGCGGCTTCTTTTACCGCCTCGCTCAGTGTTGGGTGGGCATGGCAGACACGGCCAATATCTTCGGCAGATGCCCCAAACTCGATCGCCATTGTGGCTTCGGCAATCAGTTCACCTGCGGCCGGGCCAATAATATGCACGCCCAGCACCCGGTCTGTCTGCTTGTCGGCCAGCACTTTGACAAAGCCATCCGTCATGCCCAGCGCGCGCGCACGGCCATTGGCAAGGAAGGGGAACTTGCCTGTCTTGTAGGCAACGCCCTTGTCCTTAAGCTGCTCTTCCGTAAAGCCAACGGACGCGACCTCAGGCCATGTGTAAATGACACCGGGAATGGCATCGTAATTGACGTGCCCTGCCTGCCCTGCCAGCAGTTCGGCCAGAGCAACACCTTCCTCTTCCGCTTTGTGGGCCAGCATGGGGCCTGCAATAACGTCCCCAATGGCGTAAATGCCGGGAATGTTGGTGGCGTAATGCGCGTCCACTTCCACACGCCCACGCTTGTCCAGCGCAATGCCTGCTTCTTCCAGCCCCATGTTCTTGCTGGCCGCTGTACGACCAACCGCCACCAGAACCACGTCGGCTTCCAGCGTTTCCACCGCACCACCTGCGGAGGGTTCAATGCTGAGCACAACGCCTTTTTTGGTTTTTTCGGCTTTGGTCACCTTGTGACCCAGCTTCATTTTAAAGCCCTGCTTGGTCAGCAGTTTCTGGAACTGTGCGGCTACCTCGTTATCGGTGCCGGGCACCAGACGGTCGAGGAATTCCACCACGGTCACTTCCGCGCCAAGGCGGTGCCACACACTGCCCAGTTCCAGCCCGATAACGCCGCCGCCAATAACAACCAGACGCTTGGGTATTTCGGACAGTTCCAGCGCCCCCGTGGAAGTGACAATAACTTTTTCGTCCACTTCAATACCCGGAAGATTGGCGCTGTCGCTCCCGCTGGCAATAATGATGTGCTTGGCCGTTACAGGCTTGCCATCAACACTCAGGCGGCCTGTACCTTCCACCTTGCCGTGGCCCTTGAGCCAGGTAATGCCATTTTTCTTGAAGAGGAATTCAACCCCCTTCACGTTGGCACCAACAATATCGGCCTTGCGGGCCTGCATCTTGGCCAGATCGATCTTTACGCTATCAATCAGCACGCCATGGGCTGCAAAGTCATGCCCGGCGGCATGGTAGTTTTCCGAGGACTGGAGCAGCGCCTTGGAAGGAATGCACCCGACGTTAAGGCAGGTGCCGCCAAGGGTTGCGCGTTTTTCCACGCAGGCAACCTTAAAGCCAAGCTGGGCTGCGCGAATGGCGCAGACATACCCACCCGGCCCAGCACCAATGACCACAACATCATAATCTGTCTCGGCCGGAGGGGCCGCCTGAGCCTGCGCCTTGGGGGCCGGGGCTGCCTGTGCGGGAGCGGTTGCCTGTGCTGCGGGGGCTGCGGCCTTGCCTGCGGCTCCGGCTTCAAGCAGGGCCAGCACGGCGCCCACTTCAACTTCGTCGCCCTCTTTTACGGCGTGGTTTTCCAGCCGACCGGCAGCGGGGGCAGGCACTTCCACGCTCACCTTGTCCGTTTCCAGCTCTACAACCGGTTCGTCTTCCTTAACCGCTTCACCCGGCTGCTTCAGCCACTTCCCTACCGTGGCGGTAGTCACACTTTCTCCAAGGGTCGGTACTTTAATTTCGGTCGGCATGGGTCTTGTCTCGCTCACGTTAGGGTCTGCAAAAAGGGAAAGGCCGGAGGGCGCATTACGCTGCCTCCGGCCTGTGCCAGTGTCAGATCAGACGTCAATCAACAGGCGGCGGGGGTCTTCCACATTCTGCTTGAGCCGGACAAGGAAGCTGACCGCCTCCTTACCATCCACAATACGATGATCGTAGGACAGGGCCACATACATCATGGGGCGGATGACCACCTGACCGTTTACGGCAACCGGGCGCTCCTGAATGGAATGCATGCCCAGAATACCGGACTGCGGGGAGTTCAGGATCGGGGTGGACAGCAGCGAACCGTAAATGCCGCCATTGGTGATGGAGAAGGTACCGCCGGAGAGTTCATCCAGCTTGAGCGTACCTTCCCGCGCGGCCTTGCCAAACCCGGAAATGGTTTTTTCAATCTGGGCAAAACCCATTTTGTCGGCATCGCGGATAACCGGCACCACCAGACCGTTGGGGCCACCCACGGCAATACCGAGGTTGATGAAGTCGCGGTAAATTACGTCTTCACCGTCGATTTCGGCGTTAATGGCCGGGAATTCCTTGAGTGCCGCAATAACAGCACGGGAGAAGATGGACATATAACCCAGCTTCACACCATGCTTTTTAACAAAGCTGTCCTGGAACTCGGCACGCAGCGCCATGGCACCGGACATGTCGATTTCGTTAAACGTGGTCAGCATGGCCGCCGTGTTCTGTGCTTCCTTCAGGCGGCGGGCAATGGTGCGGCGCAGGCGCGTCATTTTTACGCGTTCTTCACGCGGGTCGTCCTTGCGGGCGGCTTTGGGTGCGGCGGCGGGGGCTGCCCCCTGCGGCTGGGACAGAAAGCCCAGAACATCGCCTTTGGTAATCCGCCCGCCAAGGCCCGTGCCCTGACCAACCTGCCCGGCACTCAGGCCATTTTCGGCCATGATCTTGCGCGCAGCAGGCAGAGCAGCCGCGGAATCAACTGCCCCGGCCGCGGGCTGCGCTGCGGGGGCGGGAGTTGCTGGAGCTTCCACCTTCTTTTCCGCCGCTACAGCCTTGGGCGCTGCGGGGGCGGCACCTGCCTTGCCGGGTTCAACGGTTGCCAGCAGGGCACCCACTTCAACCTCGTCCCCTTCCTTGACGGCCTGCGGGCCAAGCACACCAGCCTGCGGGGCGGCAACTTCCACACTGACCTTATCAGTTTCAAGTTCAACGACTGGTTCGTCTTCCTTGACCGCCTCACCCGGCTGCTTCAGCCATTTGGCAATGGTTGCCGTGGTCACGCTCTCGCCCAGTGTTGGCACCTTGATCTCGACTGACATCCTGTTCCCCATTCTTCTCAAGAAAGCCCCTGTGTGGGGTAATGGTTTTGCCACACAGGGTTTTTCTTCCGCGTAAGGCGGACAATTTTTCTAAAATTCCAGACCCTGCTCAGCGAGCCGCCTTCAACCCAAGTGCGCGGTCCACAAGGTCCGCCTGCTCGGCGGCATGGATCCGTGCAAGACCCGTCGCCGGGCTGGCGGCGGCGGCACGCCCCACATACTGCGGGCGCCCCGCCTTGTGGCCTGCACGCACCAGAGCCTTTTCAATCCGCCGGTCCACAAAGTGCCACGCACCGCCATTTTCCGTTTCTTCCTGACACCAGACAATGTCTGCCTCAGGATAACGCTTAAGTTCGGCTGCGAGTGCTGCTTCGGGGAAGGGGTAGAGTTGCTCCACACGCACGATAGCAACATCCTTGATGTCTTTTTCGCGCCGGGCGGCCAGCAGGTCGTAATAAACCTTGCCCGAGCAGAGCACCACACGACGGACCTTGGCATCCGGCCCAAGCGCATCGGCTTCGGGCAGAACGGGGTTGAAGTGCGTACCCGGCCCAAAATCAGCCAGAGCGGACACGGCCAGCTTGTGGCGCAGCAGGGACTTGGGCTCCATCAGCACCAGAGGCTTGCGGTAGTCCAGCTTGAGCTGGCGGCGCAGCGCATGGAAGTAGTTGGCCGGCGTTGTAATGTTGCACACGAACATGTTGTCTTCAGCGCAGAGCTGAAGGTAACGCTCCAGACGGGCGGAGGAATGCTCTGGTCCCTGCCCTTCGTACCCATGGGGCAGCAGCAGCACCAGACCGGACATGCGCAGCCACTTGGTCTCGCCCGATGCAATGAACTGGTCAATAATGACCTGCGCACAGTTGGCAAAGTCCCCGAACTGGGCTTCCCACAGAACCAGCGTTTGCGGGTTACGCACGGAATACCCGTATTCAAAACCCAGCACGCCGTATTCGGACAACAGCGAGTTCCAGATTTCAATTTTCGCCTGATCGGGCTGAATATGGTTCAGCGGTGTGCAGGGGGTCTGGTTGACCTGATCGGTCCATGTTGCATGGCGCTGGCTGAAGGTGCCGCGCTGGCAGTCCTCGCCAGACAGGCGCACACGGTGGCCTTCAAGCAGGAGAGAACCAAAGCCCATGGCCTCGCCCGTTGCCCAGTCAAACCCTTCGCCCGAGCTGAACATGCCCGCCTTGGCCTTGAGCTGGCGCGCGATTTTGGAATTAAGGTTGAACCCTTCTGGCACCTTGGTGATGGCAGCACCAATTTTTTGCAGCGCATCAAGGGATACACCCGTGTCGGGCCATGCCTGTTCGGGCTTTTGCCCGGGGGCTGTCAGCCCTTTCCAGCCGCCTTCCAGCCAGTCCGCCTTGTTCACCTTGTAGGATTCGGCAGCTTTGTAGTCGGCTTCCAGCCGGTCCTGGAACGCATCCCACTGGGCCTGCGTTTCCGCCTCGGTCATAACACCTGTTTCCACCACGCGGCGGGCATACAGGGTATGGGGCGTTTCGTGGCTGGCAATGGCCTTGTACATAACGGGCTGGGTAAAGACCGGCTCGTCCGTTTCGTTGTGGCCATGGCGGCGGTAGCAGACAATATCGAGCACAATATCGCTGGCAAATGCGTGCCGGTAATCCGCCGCAAGGCGCGAGGCGTAAATAACGGCCTCTGCGTCATCACCATTTACATGCAGGACCGGGGCCTCAATGGATTTGGCAAGGTCGGTGCCATACACGCCCGAATGCCCGCATTCAGGGTTGGTGGTAAAGCCGATCTGGTTGTTGACCACCATATGGATGGTCCCACCCGTACGGTAGCCGGGAAGCTGGGACATGGCGAAGGTTTCGTAAACAATGCCCTGCCCCGCAAACGCTGCATCACCATGGATAACAATACCCATGCTGCCACTGCGGTTTTGCGTATCGCCCGCATCATCCTGCGTTGCGCGCACCTTGCCCAGCACAACGGTGTCCACCGCCTCAAGATGGGAGGGGTTGGGCAGGAGGGAAATATGGACCGAACGCCCATTAACATCCACATCCGCCGAAGACCCAAGATGGTACTTAACGTCCCCTGAGCCTTCCACATTGTCAGGCTTGAAGGACCCACCGGCAAATTCGTTAAAAATGGCCACGTAAGGCTTACGCACCACGTTAACCAGCGTGTTCAGCCGACCACGGTGGGCCATGCCAACCGTTACGGAGCCAACACCCTGTGTTGCCGACTGGTCCACAATGGCATGCAGGGCGGGAATGGAGATTTCGCCCCCTTCCAGACCAAAGCGCTTGGCGCCCACATAACGCTTCTGGCAAAAAGCCTCGAACCCTTCAGCTTCGGCCAGATTTTTAAGAATGCTCTTGCGTTCGGCCACACTGACATTTTGCTGCCAGTTATCGCCTTCCAGCCGGTTGCGGAACCATTCGCGCTGCTCGGCATTACGGGCATACAGGTATTCTGCACCAATATTGCCACAGTAAACACCGCGCAGGGCTGCAATAACGTCCTTGACCTTGGCTGTGTTGCGCCCCTTGAGCAGGGGTTCAAGCAAGGAGCCAATAAACACCTCGCGTTCGAGGTCCTTGGGGCCAAAGCCGTAGGTCTGGGGGTTCAGTTCCTCACGCTGTGTGGGAACCTTGAGGCCCAGCGGGTCCAGCGTTGCTTCCAGATGACCATATTCGCGGTAGGCGCGCACCAGCCGGGCAATTGCCAGACTGTCCTGCGCTGCCAGCCCGCCAGCCGGGCCACCCTTGGCGGGTGGTGGTGGCTCTTCCCCCGTAATAATGGACGGGCGTGGTGCCCATGATGCGCCAAGCGCGTCATGCAGTACGGCCGCCTCGTCATCTCCCAGCGAGCTGAAGAGAATATCGAAGGAGGGATCTACACTTTTTGGATCCTTCGCCCACTGGGCATACAAATCCGCAAGGTACGCGATATTGGCACCGTTCAGAGCGGTTGCCAGCATATCCGATACCGCCATCTCACATTCCTCCCTGTCGCGGGGTGATCACGCGCCGCAGACCAGATGTTGTGTCACACTCCAACGTAAGCCGGACCATCTTTTCCTTCACCCCACCCATACGGCAGGGTGCCCTTGATATCCCTTGCCGGAAGCACACAGCCCCGGCTCTTTCTGTCTCAAGAGCTAGACCGGCCATGGGAGCGGAACAAGGGCACCGCCTGTCACGCTCTAGCGAGGCTGTGCGCCGCCTGTGCCGCCTGTGCGCCGTGCTCCAGCCAGCTTTCGCTGCCCATTTCCGCCAGACGGGAGGCTGTGCGGGCAAATGCGTCCGATCCCTCACCCTCGGTAAACAGTTTGTCAGGTGGTGCCGCAGCCGAGGCAAACAGCAGGTTTCCGTTGTCATACAGCGCGTCTATGAGGGTAATAAAGCGCCGTGCTAGGTTGGCCTCGTCCTGTCCCATGCAGGGGATGTTGTCGATCACGACAACGGGAAAACGCCGTGCCAAAGCCAGATAGTCGTTTGGCCCAAGTGGTTTTCCACACAAAGAGTTGAAATCAAACCGGCAGACAGGCCCTGCCGCCTGCTCCACCTCAAAGCTGCGGCCAATAAACTCCAGCGTGACCGGCTGAGGGCTGGCAGCCCCTGCCTGATGGGCAAAAATCCGGTCCAGCGTTGCGTGGGCCTGCGCGTTGGCCGGGACCAGCCATGTCTGCCGGTCCTGCTCGCGCCCGCGCCGGTAATCACGCGGCGAATCCAGCTCGATCGTGTCCAGCTCACGCCGGATAATGGCAATGAAGGGTTTAAAGGCATCCGCCCCCGGCCTGTTCTGGAACAGTTGCGAAGGCTCGGTGTTGGATGTGGCAACAATCACCACACCATCGGCAAACAGGGCCTCAAACAGCCGCCCCAGAATCATGGCGTCGGCTATGTCGTTGACCTGAAACTCGTCAAAGCACAAAAGCTGCACGCGGGCTGCAATGCTTTTGGCAAGCGGGGGAATGGGGTCGGCCATGCCGGGGTTGGCGGCCTTGAGGGCATGGAGCTGCTGGTGCACGTCCTGCATGAAGCGCAAAAAATGGATGCGCTCCTTGTGCCTGACAGGTGCGCAGCCAAAAAACAGGTCCATGACCATGGTTTTGCCACGGCCCACCCGCCCGACAATATACAGCCCGCGCGGCCCGCTCTGTGTGGCCTGCGTGGGCTGGCTCATCAGCTTTTTGGCAAGCCCTGCCAGAAAGCCCCGCCCCTTGCTGGCGGCAGGGCCGGGCCGTGGCGCACGCTCGGGCATGGTCCTGAGTTCACGCCACAACTGGTCCAGACGTTCGACCACACGGGCCTGATCCGGATCACTCTTGATGTCTCCGGTATCAATACGATGCCGGTAAACTGCCAGAGGCCCCTGTGCCGTCGCAGCGGAGGCCCCGCTCATGTTCATGTCTGTCATAATTCTGCCCGATAACGGCTTGAAGGCGCATTAAGCAAGCACCATCACCTCTCCTAACCGTGTCGTGACAGGGCGGGAGCGCTCTGGTGCTGTTGAAGGGTCCATCATACCCTTATCGGAGTCCACGTCATGACCGACTGGAACGCTTATCGCGCCAACATGCAAAAAAACGTCAAGGCACTGGCGCAATTAAGCCCCAATACGCTCACGGGGCTGCAAACGCTGGAAACACCACTGCCCGAACGCAAACATCTGGACGCCAAAACGCGCGAGCTTATTGCGCTGGCCGTAGCCGTAACCACACGCTGCGATGGCTGTATTGCCGTGCATTCCGCCGCTGCCCGCAAGGAAGGTGCAAGCCGGGAGGAAATTGCCGAGGCCCTTGGTGTAGCCGTAGCCCTGAACGCGGGGGCCGCATTGGTATATTCCAGCCGGGTGATGGAGGCATTTGACAGCACGGAAGGCTAAAGCCCGACCAACCCGACCACGCCCTACCTGAAGCGGCAGGGTTGGTCGACTGTGGGTTCCTCATCAGTCTGGATAACCAGAAGCTGCACCGGCCCATCCCCCACATTGCCCGCATTATGCCCAATGTGGCCCTGCCCATCGCGCACGCTGCGCTGGTCCTCGCCCAGCGACACTTCGCCCGGCCCCATAACCACCTTTGTCCCGTCCATGGCGGTGACAAACCATGACCCACTGAGCGGAATAATCCACTGCACCTTGGGGTCCGGGTGCCACGTGCCTTTCCAGTGGGCGGGCTGGACGGTAAAAAGCATCTGCCCGGCCCCCGGAGCCAGCCGGTCCTGCCATTGTGGCCCCGCCGGGGGAGACATGGTTTTGAGATTAAAATTCCGCACCGGACATTTTGTCATGTGGCTCATACCGGATTTGTCCGTCCAGTTATGCCAGTACCACATTGTAGGCACCTGCTTATCCGACACCTGTGCCTGTGCCTGTGCCTGTGCCTGTGCCTGAGGCCAAAACAGGTTCAGGCCCACAGGCAAGCACAGGAGCAGAGCCATATGGTGCCTGCGGATTTTTCCGGCCAGAACTCCGGGAATGATTTTGTGACCGTCCATGATCAGGCCCCTATCCATTAAAAACCAGAAAACTGTTGGGCAGGCCGTAACGGCCACCAGCTTACCACCGGCCCGGTGTTTGGCACCGGCACCTTACTCGGCCCGCGCCAGAGGGAGTGTTGGCATGCCGTGCCCGCCGGGTTTGAGCACCCACACACGTTCGCCGCGCTTTTGGCGGTCGCTGGTAACGCGCACGCCATGCGCCATAAAAACAGCCTGCGCCCCACCCCGCCATGCGGAAAAACGATCCAGCCTGACAGGCACATCCATGCAGGATGCCCGAAGGGGCGCAACGCTCACCACCACGGCAGCCTGTGCACAAACATCGCTCGGCAAGGTAGCGCGTCCGTCCGACCGGTCATGGATACGCAGAATGGCCTCCTGCCCGTAACGCAGCATGGCGCATGTGCCTGGCTCTTCGCCTTCATCACAAATCAGGCTGCCATCGGCTGTTTCCGCCCCTCCCACCTCCTTGGTGGGAAAATCCGATACAGGCAGGGCCATGGCCTGTGCCCATGCTGCTTTTATAACGCGCTCATCCCGCGTGTGGCCCATAACGCGCAAGGCCGCCACATCCCTTACGCCCACTAACTGCCCGTCCGGGCTGATCAGAATATCAGGCTGGGTCATCAGCCACGGGGTTATGGTGCCACACAGCAGAACAGGCATGCCCCACCACCGCCAGTTACCCCGCCACAGGCACAGCCAGCACAACCCCAGCAGAACACAGGCAAGCCCCCAGCCCGGCATGGCGGGCACGCCAATGCGCGCCCCCGGCCAGCCAGCAACCACGTGCGCCAGCCACAGCACAACGCGCACACCACCATCCATAAGGTGCAAAAACGGGGCTTCGGCATGGATGGGCATGGCCACAAGGGCAGCCAGCCCCAACGGCATAATCCACACTGCCATAAGGGGCACGGCCAGCAGGTTGGCCAGCACAAAAAACGGCTGCACAACGCCAAAATGCGCCATAACCACAGGCAACGTGGCCGTGCCTGCCAGCAGGCTGGTCAACACCAGCATCATGCCATGCCGGGCAAGTGCCTGCCGTGCCCCCACAAGCCCCGACAGGCCACGGAGCAGGCGCGGGTACAAACTTTCATACCCCGCTACAAGCGCCATAACGGCCGCCATGGACATTTGAAAAGCCACATCCAGCACAACCTGCGGCGCCACCAGCAGCATAAGGGTAGCAGCCAGTGCCAGCGCACGCATGGACACGGCCCTGCGCCCCACAACAAGCCCCAGCACCACAATACTGGACATAAGCCAACTGCGCTCGGCTGGCAGGTGTACCCCTGTCAGCAGCACGTAGCCGCCCCCCACCACCCACGCCACAAGGGCAGCAACAGCCTTGCACGGCCACCGCAGGGCCGCATATTCCCATGCGGATAGCCCCATGCGGCAGACCAGCATGACCACCCCCATGACAAGGCCAAGGTGCAACCCCGCCACCGCCAGCAAGTGTGCAAGCCCGGAGGCGGCAAAGTCCTCCCGCACACTCTGCGGCACGCCCTCCGTCCGGCCCACAAGCAGGGTTGCCACCACCGCCCCGGACGGTCCGGGCAGAATACGGCGGATACGCGCATCTACCTGTGCGCGCAGTGTGCCCAGTGCATGCCACACAAAACCACCGGACACAGGGTGCAGGCCCGCCTCCACCCGTACCGACTCCAGTGCGTAGCCACTTCCCGCCCGGTTGGAAAACCATGCCTCGAACTGTCTGTCCCGCCCGCCGGGCAAGGCGGGAAAAGGCGGGGGCTGTACCACCGCACGCACCCTCAGCCCATCCCCCGGCGCAATAATGGCCGAATCCTGTGGCGTCAGGCGTATGTCCAGGCTGCGGCGCAGGGGGGGCATGCCGTTATCCACAAAATCATGCAGAACGACCTGCTCCAGCAGAACCCGCCTTACAGGACCGCCTTGCCCCAGAGATGGGGGAAAAATGGCCACATCACGCACAATGCCCGAAAGTTCGGTGGCCCTGCGTGGCAGTTCTGGCATGGGGGGCTGGCGGTGGGCGGCAAGCCATGCGGCGGCAAAGCCCACGGCCAGCGCCATGCCCGCCCCACCCACCAGCCGGGCAGTAAGGCTATGCGGCCAATAAAGGCAGGCCCCAAGGCCCAGCGTGGCCAACACGGCAGGCAGCACACCCCCCACGCCCCAACCCGGCTCACAGGGCCACAGAAAATAGGCAAGTGCGCCCAGTGCCAGCAGCACCGGCACCCACAGCACAAGCCGCCTGTGCTCGCCCCCGAACAACACCATGACAGACATCGGGTTCAGCATATGGCTCCCTGCGCCCGCGCGTGATAAAGAAGCGCCCCATGACGACCATCCGCACACGCTTTGCTCCGAGTCCGACAGGCCTGCTGCATATTGGCAACGCCCGCGCAGCCCTGTTCAACTTCCTCTTTGCCCGTCACCATGGCGGTCAGTTCCTCCTGCGTATTGAAGATACCGACCGCGAACGCTCCACCCAACAGGCCGTAGATGTTATTTTTGCGGGTCTGGACTGGATGGGCATTACGCCGGATGAGGAACCCGTCTTCCAGTCCTCGCGGGAGGCACGCCACCGCGAGGTTGCACTGGAACTGCTTGAAAAAGGTCTGGCCTACAAGTGCTACTGCACGCCAGAAGAACTCAAGCAGATGCGTGAGGACGCCATGAAGGCGGGCAAACCCCCACGCTATAACGGCCTGTGGCGCGACCGCGACCCGGCCGAAGCCCCTGCTGGCGCACCCTACGCCATTCGCATCAAAGCCCCGCGTGAAGGTGAGGCTATTATTGACGATCTGGTGCAGGGCGAAGTGCGCGTAGCCAATGTTGAGCTTGATGACATGATCATCCTGCGCTCCGATGGCACCCCTACCTACCAGCACGCCGTGGTGGTGGATGACCACGACATGGCCATTACCCACGTTATCCGGGGTGATGACCACCTGACCAACACGTTCCGTCAGGCCATGATCTACCGCGCCATGGGCTGGGACCTGCCGCGCTTTGGCCACCTCCCCCTTATTCATGGCCCCGATGGTGCCAAGCTGTCCAAGCGCCACGGCGCGCAGTCCGTGGTGGAATTCCGCGACATGGGCTACCTGCCCGAAGCCCTGTGCAACTACCTGCTCCGTCTGGGCTGGGGGCATGGGGATGCGGAAATCCTCTCGCGCGAAGAACAGATCAAGCTGTTCGACATTGATGGTGTGGGCCGTGCGCCCTCGCGCATGGATTACGCCAAGCTCGACCACATCAACGCCGTATGGCTGCGGCAGGCGGATGACGTGCGCCTGACGGATGACGTTATGGAACGCCTGAAAAAAGTTGAAGGCGTTAATGTGGACGAAACCACCCGTGCCCGTGTGCTGTCCCTTATGCCCGGCCTTAAGGAACGCGCGCGCACACTGGTTGAACTGACCGAGAACGCCGCCTTCCTTGGCCGCCATGTGCCCCTGCCCATGAACGCCAAGGCCGAAAAGCTGCTCACCCCCGAAGGGCGCACGCTACTGGGCGAACTTGCACGCGATCTGGCCGTGGTTGAACCTTTCAGCCCCGAAAACATTGATGCAGCCCTGCGCGCCTTTGCCGAGCGTGGCAGCCACAAGCTTGGTCAGGTTGCCCAGCCGCTCCGCGCAGCCGTGACCGGCTCCAACTCCTCCCCCGGTATTGATGACACGTTGCATGCACTGGGCCGGGATGAAACACTGGCCAGAATAGGAGCCGTCCTGCATGGCTAGCTTTCCCGGCCGCCACACCCGGCATCTGCTCGGGCTGGAGGGCATGACGCCAGACCAGATCGAGCCGCTGCTGGATCTGGCCGAGAGCTATGCCCTGCTCAACCGCTCCCGCAAGGTCCCGCGCGACGTGCTGCGCGGGCGCACCCTGATCAACCTGTTTTTTGAAGACAGTACGCGCACGCGTACCTCCTTCGAACTGGCAGGCAAGCGGCTTGGGGCGGACGTGATCAACATGTCCGTCGCCCAGTCCTCGGTGAACAAGGGGGAAACCCTGCTGGACACCGCAGCAACACTCAACGCCATGCGCACCGACCTGCTGGTGGTCCGCCACTCGCAGTCCGGTGCGCCTGCCCTGCTGGCGCGCAAGGTGGAGGCGTCTGTTGTTAACGCGGGTGACGGCATGCACGAACACCCAACTCAGGCCCTGCTGGACGCGCTGACCATCCGCCGCCACCACGGCACGTTGGGGGGGCTTAAAGTGGCTATCTGCGGGGATGTAGCCCATTCACGCGTGGCCCGCTCCAATATTCACCTGCTGACAACAATGGGCAGTTCGGTCCGCCTTGTTGGCCCGCCAACACTGGTGCCGGGCAACCTTGGCCAGCTTGGGGTGGATATCCACCACAGCATGGAGGACGGCCTGCGCGATGTGGATGTGGTGATGATGCTGCGCCTGCAACGCGAGCGCATGTCCTCCGGGCTGATCCCCAGCGCACGCGAATATTTCCGCTTTTTTGGTCTGGACCGCAGGCGGCTGGACCTTGCGCATAAAAACGCACTGGTCATGCACCCCGGCCCCATGAACCGGGGCGTGGAAATTGACAGCTCCGTTGCCGATTCCGACCAGAGCGTCATTCAGGAACAGGTGGAAATGGGTGTGGCCGTACGCATGGCCGTGCTGGACCGCCTAACCCGCAGCAGGCAAACCGTATGACCACCGTTGTTTTTGACAATGTCCGCCTGATTGACCCCGCATCGGGGCTGGACCAGCCCGGCAGCCTTGTTGTGCAGGACGGG
Organism: Acetobacter sp.; assembly: GCA_047719095.1. Lineage (GTDB taxonomy): Bacteria > Pseudomonadota > Alphaproteobacteria > Acetobacterales > Acetobacteraceae > Acetobacter. The sequence goes on along the minus strand of JBDNSL010000042.1, from coordinate 3,471 downwards.
CGGATTGCAGGCATAGACAAACCCGGCGCGCAGGGCCTGCCCGAAGGGGCAACCCTTGTAAACGGGCAAGGGGCCGTACTGTGCCCCGGCCTTGTAGACATGCGCGTAGAAATTGGTGAACCCGGCTACGAATACCGCGAAACCATAGCCTCCGCCACGCGTGCGGCCTCCGCTGGGGGCATTACCACCCTTGCGGTGCTGCCCACCTGCAAACCCGCCATAGACAACCCGGCCCTTGTGCGGATGCTCCGCGCCCGTGGGGAAGAAACCGGAGCCGTGACCATTCTGCCCTATGGCGCGCTGACCAAAGGGTGCGAAGGCAAGGAACTGGCCGAGATTGGCCTGCTGCACGAAGCCGGGGCCGTGGCCTTTACCGATGGTAATCGCGCCATAGACCCCTCCCGCCTTATGCGGCTTGCTCTGGCCTATGCCAGCGGATTTAACGCCATGGTGGTCCAACACCCCGAGGACCCCTCCCTTGCGGGTTCGGGCTGCGCCACGTCGGGTGCGCTGGCCACGCGGCTGGGGCTTGCGGGCATTCCTACCGCTGCCGAATCCATCATGATCGCGCGTGACATCCGTCTGGCGGAACTCACCGGGGGGCGCCTGCACTTTGGCCATGTCTCCACAGGTGAAGGGCTGGACCTGATCCGCGCCGCCAAGGCACGCGGGCTGAACGTAACATGCGATACGGCCCCACCGTATTTTGACCTGAACGAAAACGCCATTGGCGATTTTAGAACCTTCGCCAAGTTCTCTCCGCCCCTACGCAGCGAGCAGGACAGGCTGGCCGTGTGCGCGGGGCTGGCCGATGGCACGATTGACGCCATAGCCTCCGACCACCACCCGCGTGATGCGGATGACAAACGCCTGCCCTTTGCTCAGGCAGCAACCGGGGGCACGGGCATGGTTACGCTGCTGGGTGTAACCCTTGCACGTGTGCATGACGGAACACTCACCCTGCCGCAGGCTCTTGGCCTGCTGACCTACCGCCCCGCCCGCCTGCTGGGTGTGGAGGCTGGCACGCTGGCTGTGGGGGCCGAGGCCGATCTGTGCCTGTTCGCCCCCGAACAGAGCTGGCTGGTCACGGCGGGCAAACTGCCCGGCCGCGCACAGAACACCCCGTTCGACCGCCGCCCGCTTGAAGGCCGTGTGCTGGGCACATGGAAGGCGGGGCTGCGCGTTTATGAGGTGGATGCACCATGATCGGGCAACTCCCCTCCTACGTGCTGTGGCTTATGGCGGCCATGGCGTTCATGGGGTACGCGCTGGGCAGCGTGCCTTTTGGCCTTATTCTGACCAACCTTGCCGGTGCTGGCGACCTGCGCAGCATTGGCTCGGGCAATATTGGCGCCACCAACGTGCTGCGCACAGGCCGCAAGGACCTTGCCGCAGCAACTCTGGGGCTGGATGCGGCCAAGGGCTTTCTGGCCGTGCTGATTGCATGGGTCATGACCTCGCCCGACTATTCCGACCACACAGCGTCCCTTGCGGCCCTTGCTGCTGTCGTCGGGCACTGCTTTCCCATTTTTCTGGGCTTTCGGGGGGGTAAGGGCGTTGCAACCGGGCTGGGAGCACTTCTGGCCCTTTCCCCCATTACCGGGCTGGTGGGGTGTGCGGTGTGGCTGGGCGTTGCCAAGGCGTCGCGCATTTCCTCCGCCGGGGCGCTGGCGGCATTTGTCGCCATGCCTGTGGTTATTCTGGCACTGTATGGTTTTTCCTTTCAGGCCAGCCCCAAGCCCATGGCCACGTTGCTGATCAGTATACTGGTCATTGCCCGCCACCATGAAAACATTGGCCGCATCCTCCGGGGCACCGAGTCCCGTATTGGCCAGAAAAAAGACTGACCGGGCCTTGCGCCGCTTCGGGCACCCCCCGGTATGACCAACAGCCTGTGCGCCGCCCTGCGGCTGGCCCGTACCGAACAGGTGGGGCCGCGCACATGGCGGCGGCTGGTGGCCCAGTATGGCAGCCCCGCCGCAGCCCTAGACGCCCTACCGGGCCTACCAGCAAAGGGCCGCACACGCCCTGTTATACCCCCACAGGGCAGCATTGAGCGCGAGATAGAGGCCACTCTGGCTCTTGGCGGGCAGTTTGTAACCCTGCTGGATGCCCACTACCCACCGCTTTTACGCCATATCCCCGATGCGCCTCCGGTCCTGAGCATATTGGGCAACCCCGCCTGCCTGCGCCAGCCGGGTATTGGCATTGTGGGCGCGCGCAATGCCTCGGCTCAGGGGTTGCGGCTGGCCGAAAGTCTGGCAACCGAGCTGGCCGACTCCGGGTTAACCATTATTTCCGGCCTTGCGCGGGGGATTGATGCCGCCGCCCACAAAGGTGCCCTCTACCGGCAGGGGCTTACCATTGCCGCCATTGCTGGCGGGCTGGACTGCCCCTACCCACCCCAGAATGCCGCCCTACAGGAACAGATAGCCCAAATGGGTGCGGTCGTGACCGAAGCACCTTTGGGCACAGCCCCGCAGGCCCGCCATTTTCCGCGCCGTAACAGGCTTATTGCAGGGCTGGCCCTTGGCTGCGTTGTGGTCGAAGCAGCCCCCCATTCGGGCACACTCATTACCGCACGCATGGCCGCCGATTACGGGCGCGAGGTGTTTGCAGTGCCCGGCTCCCCGCTGGACCCACGCTGCCGTGGCAGCAACGACCTGCTGCGCAAAGGAGCAGTCCTGACCGAACGCGCAGCAGATATTCTGCCCCATATTGCGCTGTTTGACCCCGAACACCCACCTTTGGAGCAGGCACACACAAATTCCGTATTGGACCTGTTTGCCTCTACCTCCCCCTCTCGGGCCACAATGGGAGGCGAGGCCGAAATTAAAAATAACACACAAAAACAATTACTTGTGGACACACACCCGTACCAGCCCCCCACACTGGAGGCACCCACGGACCCGACCGTGCAACTGCTTGACCTTCTGTCCTTTACACCCGTAGCTGTTGACGATCTTATAAGGCGCTGCCAGTTCTCGGCTTCTGTCGTACTGGCCGCGCTCACCCAGCTTGAGCTGTCAGGTCAGGTGACCACCTATCAGGATGGTCGCGTTGGGCTAACTAACGGGCAGGCAGAAACGAGTAGGTAAGTGCTGCTTCCGGGCAGGTCGGAGAGAGTATGACTGACGTTGTTGTGGTCGAGAGCCCAGCCAAGGCTAAAACGATCAACAAATATCTGGGCGATGGCTACACGGTGCTTGCATCGTTTGGACATGTGCGCGACCTCCCCCCCAAAGATGGGTCCGTCCTGCCTGATGACGGCTTTGCCATGAAGTGGCAGGCCGATGAACGCGGCACAAAGCAGGTTGCTGCCATTATCAAGGCGCTCAAGGGGGCCAAGCACCTCTACCTCGCCACTGACCCGGATCGGGAGGGGGAGGCTATTTCGTGGCATGTGCGCGCCATGCTGGAGGAGCGCAACGCGCTTAAAGGCGTGGACGTGCAGCGTGTTACGTTTAACGA
>JBDNSL010000041.1:0-20106 GCA_047719095.1 Acetobacter sp. | reverse complement strand
TCAAGGAGCCTGAATCACATCCTGACACTCATATCAATGGGTCCTGAGCCTAACACCTTGAGATTGAAATTTTGCATGTCATCAGAGGTAATGCCAAGCCTGTCGATAATGGTCTGTGTTTTGTAGCGATAAGCTCCTTTACGATGAAGTCCGGCTTCCTCGTTCCTTATACGTTCTTCTTCGCTCATATTGGCAACCTGCTTCGCTTTCTTGAGCAGAGAGGAAGAATGAGCCAGCAGGTTCCTTTTGTCATTCACATAGGATGCTGGAAGGATAAGACCAGCCCACGTTTTGATTTCCGGCCATAGCTGTTGGGATGGGATGATGTTGCCAAGCATGGACGCCCCGATATGGGCATACATGTCAGGGCCAGCCACATGCCCGGATTCCTCACAATAGGGAATGACACCCCCATATTTTTTGTCTGTTATGGTCCTGATGTCCTCAACAACACGCCAGCACCAGTCAAACCTGTTGAATGCCTTGCGGTTGCCAGCCTTGAGCCTTTCCCTGGCTTTCTCACGTGCCAGATGGATGACCTGTCCCTTGGCTTCATAGCGTTCCTTCTGGGCTTCTCTCCATTCGCGTATCTGCTCCAGGGAATAGGGTAGAACCTCGTCTGCAAAATCATCAAAGATATAGGTGATGGCATGACCATCCCTGTCAGTCTGATGCAACAGTTCTACCGGCTGGTTGTTCTTGCTGTTCAGGGTTCCCACAACACGCAGGATTCTGGATACGTCCACACAGGCCGGGTCAGCACCAAGAGGGGCAAACAGGGACACAAGCTGTTTGTTGAGGGCTACAGCACGTCCTACAGCCTCTCTGGGGATAGGTGAGGCCCAATACCATTTGAGATAAATGCCACGTCCTGACGAGATAATGGCAGAAGGAACAGGAATAAGATTGTCATCACAATAGGAGAGGATGCTTTGCACCTTCTGCTGTCTGGTCATCCAGTCGGGAAAAAATTCTGTCTTGTAGCAGTCGATATCCACATAGGCGTGGGTCATGGTTTCTATGAACAGGGCACGTCTGCATGGTCTGGAAAAGAAGCCCTGAGCCATGTAGGTATCCCTGTTATTGGCAATATGGGACAGGACAAACTCAAGCTGATCCAGCTTGTAGGCTTTCTGGGTCATATGCCCATTATTGATACGATTGAGAGTAAAAAAAGCTTGCCCGTTATAGGGTAGTATTCTGTTTTCACTTGGGTCTGTATAAATGTCTTTATTTAAAATTGCGCCCATAAAATTTTTCTCCTTAAATATTATGGAGAAAAATTACCAAAAACAACATTTTTTACTTGACTAATTCATTTAAATATTACATAATCAACTTAATAAAACGTAGTGAGTGTTTTTGGGGGTCTTCCTCCATCGTGGTTATGAAAGTCAGATGGTATTGCATCTGGCTTTTTTCTTATTAAAGCAATTAATATGGATTTATTCAAGTAAAATATAACCTGTATTTATTTTATGAATGCATATACATGTTTTACTTGATATTATACTCAATAATGTGCATAATAAAATTATCGCGAAAGTGGTAATCCTGATGGAGTATTCACCATTGGGCTTACAGGAGCCAGGTGTTCACGCATCTGGTTTTTTTGTGTCCAAATTTCCGGTCAAACTGGCTGTTGAGCCATTCCATGCAATAGTTAGCCTTCCTTGCCTGTTTCTTTGTCATACTGGTTGGACAGGTCAGTTCAACAGGGAAGGAAGCATATGGAAGACAACACGAAAACATGGGGTATCAGGGGCATATCTGCTGATGTCCGGCAGGCTGTGATTACACAGAGCCAGAAGCGGGGCATGAAAGCCGGAGAATGGCTGACAGTGGCTATTCTGGAAAAAATCAGACAGGACAGAAACGTAGGCAAAGTCCTAGTGGCTACCAATGGGAAACCTGCTGTTAGTGCAGAGGATGCTTCTGCTGTTCTGGCTTTGCTGGAACGTCTTCAGGGTATGGGAATTGAACCTCCTGACAGAATGAAGAAGAAAGCCCTCACTCTCGTCAGTAGGTGTCTGGTGCTAACGAAGGCGTGATGCAATTCTGCATACCAGAAATCTGTGTTTCTGGTATGAAACGCTAATATTTTTTCTTGACAGTTTGTAATGATATGTCAGTTTATCAAAAACAGTGGGTTAAGAAATGCTAGAGATATTTGCAAAAAACTACAGAGGTTTTAAAGATTTATCTGTAGATTTAACAAAAACTATTTTTCTGGTTGGTGATAATAGTTCCGGGAAAAGCTCTTTTATTTATTTAATTGATTATGTAATAAGAACTGAATTTTTTGGGCCTGTTCGTTTAGAAACAGATTCTTCTGGCGGTGACTATGATTTCTTTTCACCATATTTTGATAATGACGATGTAACAATAGGGTTCAAAACAAAAGAAAATGATTCTACTTTTTATAAATTAATTACAATTAGTAAAATGAAGGGTTTTAAACCCCCACTTGTTAAGAAAATAACTTGTGTTAAGGATGATACTGAGTTTTCTATATTGCACATGGAAACTCATGTAAGCGCAAAGTTTAAAAAACATTCTGAAATAAAAGATATATTTTCAGTACATGCTAATAATCATGGCTACAGGAAGATAGACCTTCCAAAGTCTAATCCTATAAATACTCAGTCATCTTTTCTTGGAGCTGCAACCTCTTTAAAACATAGTGATATGATGTATATGTACAAAACTCTAACTGATTTTCTTGAGCCAAAATTAGATAGATTTAGAGTTTTTTCATCTCTTCGGGCAAATCCATCATCGTATTATGATTATCAGTGGAGGGTTCAAAAAGAAGGTAATCATTTTGCATCGATCCTATACTATATGTTTAATGATTGGGCGGAAAGTAAAAAGAATCAGGCAAAAAAACTTATTATTTCTTATGGAAAAGATAGTGGACTCTTCGATGAAATTGATACGCAACAAATTTCTACAGTTATAGAAGGCTCTCCAATAGCTATCTTTTTGCAAAGAGGAAGTAAAAAGTTTTCTATGACACAGGTGGGATTTGGGGTGTCACAATCTATTCCTATTGTTGTTGAATTGGCACATGCGTATCTACAAAATTCTTCAATTTTATTTGGAATCCAACAGCCTGAAGTTCATTTGCATCCTAAAGCGCAGGCTGCAATGGGTGGTTTTTTATTTGAGGTTTCTAATAAAAAATTAAATATTATTGTTGAAACGCATAGTGATTTCATTATTGATCGTTTTAGATCAATGCAAAAGAAAGCAAAGAAGAAAGTTCACTCTGAGGTGCTGTTTTTTGAGCATTCAGACGCAGGTAACACAATGCATAAAATGACAATTGCGGATGATGGGACTGTATTAAATCAACCTGATGCATATCGAGATTTTTTCATCAAAGAATATATGAAGACATTATAATGGCTAATATCATAATTGATACATGTGCGTTCGGCCTCCCTTGGGTTGTGGAGAATGTAATTCCAGATGTATTTAGTGGTAAAAATATTAAAGTTGTTTTTTCTGATGGAGGAAAATGGGGTAAAGAGGTTGCTAGTGTATTCGAATATGCTAAATTTTTGAAAATGATTTCTAGTATAAATAAATTAATACTTATTGATTCACAAGATATGAAGTCTTTGGAGGAGAAAATTTTAGTGTTGCCTGAATGGCAAGCATGTAGTGAATGTGATGATGAGCATATTTTTTCAGCAATTTTTTTATGTCCAGTGTCATTTCTGATTACCACTGATAGGAGATTATGTTCATGTAGGGAGAAAATGAAGAGCATTCTTCCTAGGAAACTAAATATAAAGAAAAAAATAAATCCCCCAATATTAAACAATGAGAAAATATACAAAATGAAAAGGGAATTAATTTTGAAATAAAATTCAAAATTATGATTTGGTTCCTGTCTTTAATAATTTTGGTATAAATAAACTCCTAACATCCCAAAACTCAGGATATTCCACGCTTTCTGCAACCCTCTTGAGGTTAACAATATCCACATCATCGAAATAGACTGTGCTTCCGACTGACTTGTCGGTGCTTTCATGCCCTAGAAAATCGTCAATCCAGGATTCACGTAAACCACCTTCACCATGCTCATGGATGTTCCTGAGTTTGGTCGAGACGTTATGCCGGAATGAATGGAACACCATGCTCTTGCCAATGCCAAGGCGTGATTTGAACTTGCTGAAATCCCTCTGGAAGTGGGCAGAACGCTTCTTGTCCTGCCCTTTAAAGTCTAGGTCATGGAACAGGTAGTGACGTTTCTGGTTCGTGGTTCTTTGTGCAAGGTCTAGCAATCCGGCTTCCTGCAAGGCCGTGCAGATGGGAACGACACGTCTTCCGGCTTCGGTCTTCGCACTCCATTCTGTCCAAGGTTTGCCTTTCAGGGCAGGGTGGTCCTGCACCAGAATGCAGGGAATACCTTGTATCTCCTGAATGTCCTGTGGTCTTAAACGGCAAATTTCTTCCAGTCGCATCCCTGTATAAGACGCAATCCCCACAATCATGGATGCTGTCTTGTGGCTAATGGTGCCAAACTGCCATGGTTGACCTGCAATGGCTTTTAGGTCGCTGTCACTCCAACGCACACGATTGGTTTTGGACTTGGTGTCAAACTGCCAGCCACCAGTGAACACGTTGCGGTCCACAAGGTCACGCAGAAGGAAATGCTTCCAAAGCCCGGAAAGCTTGGTGAAATGGTTTTTGACGGATTTTCCGGAGATGCGTGCCAGCTTGCGTTTCTTCGCATCCGCCACAAATTCCTGAACTGTCCGGGTGTCATTGCGCTGTTTGCCATAACTTTCCGGTAGCTGTTCCATCAGGGCTTTGAAATGCCCGACATCTGCCCCGGTATAATCCCGCATGGGTTTATCCCCACAGACTTCCAGAAAGCGTTTGAAGGTGCGTTCGTAGGATTTGACCACAGTGGATTTGACTGTGGTGTCCTTACTTTCCAGAAAAATTTTAATCGCTTCTGAAAACAGGGGGGAAGGTTTTTCTTTGGGAGCCAGAAAGGCTTTCATGTCCTTAATCTGGCTTTGGATATCCGTCAGGGCCGGAAGGGTGGCCTTGGTCTTTTTCAGGTCTGTGACAGTGCGCTCCAGCAGATGCACACTTTTACCAGTCAGTGTTCTGGCTTTCTCCAGCTTTTCCATCTGTTCCAGACTGTCCATGGAATGCCTGAGTTTCTGATGGTCATATTGCGTCTGGAGTTCTGCAATCCTGTGCTGATAGTCCTGAATAAGCAGGTCAAAGAGTTCCCGCACGTCTTCAGGGAGTTCATCCCTGATAAAGGTCTCGTCTTCGCTGAGTTCTGTCTTGAGGTGCATTACGGAACGGAACAGCCTTTCGGTCTCTGCGAAAACTGCACACGCATATGGTTTGGCAACCTCGCGTTTGTTAGTGCCAAGGGAGAGCCATAGCTCCTTTTTGCCTACAATATCACGGATATGTGAAGGAACGGCTCTGCGGAAATGATACCCGGATTGGAGACGAATCAACATACAGACGGCTCATTTTGTAGAAGCCGATTGTAGAAGGTTCGGCTTTTATGGTTGTAGAAAGACCACAAAAGTCAATAAAATCAATATGTTATGAGTGGTGCGAACTGCGGGACTCGAACCCGCACGCCCATTCGGGCTGGAGATTTTAAGTCTCCTGCGTCTACCATTCCGCCAAGTTCGCGTATGGTTTGTCAACCATTAGAGGCAGGTCTTTAGCATGCTTCAGTTGTTGTGCAAACGGTGCGTTTACTTGGCATGTAAAAGGAGTAGTCCCTTCTGGCGCAACCATGCTTCTGCCTGATGTCTATGAGGTGTGATTTTGCTGACCTGCTGCCAGAAGAGTGGGCCATGGTTCATGTGTTTGAGGTGGCTCAGCTCATGGGCTATCAGATAATGGCGCACGGGATCGGGCGCCATGATAACACGCCAAGAGAGCATGATCCGACCAGAGGTAGAGCAGCTACCCCAGCGGCTCGATGTGTCCCGGATATCAACCTGAGAAGGGCGCAGGTGGGTGTTTTCTGCCATTGCCTGCACTTCCCGCTTTAAGACTGTTGTTGCATGCGTGCGTAAAAAATCGGCAACACGTCTATTAATGAATGCAAGATCACCGCTGACCATAAGGCGATGATTTTCAAGCCATGCCCCTCCTAACTGTTCTGGAGCATGGGTTATAAGGTAGGGTTTTCCCTCTATGAGAATAGTATTGTTGGCGGAAAAAGAAGGTGTTTTTTCAAGCCGTCGCAGGCGTTCGCTAATCCATGCATGATTTGTTTTTACAAATGCAAGTGCTTGCGTTGAACTGCATCCGGGGGGGAGGGTCACAACCAGCTTTTGTTCATGTGGGGCAATGCGTAGGGAAAGACGCCTTGCACGGACAGAATGTTTCCAAATAACCTGCAAAAATCCCTGTGGGGGGATATTAATTTCCGTTGGGAGGTGCTGCGGGTTCTTCTGGCCAGTCAACAATGTAATCCTCCAGTGCGCCAGCACGTCTTTCACTTATACAACGACCTGCGGCGGAGGCTCCAGATGTAATGACCGTCTTGGGGTCTCCCGTAATCAGGGGGTGCCAAGCTGGCAGGTCATGCCCGTCCGAAAGCCTTTTGTACGCGCAGTCCGGTGGTAGCCAGTCCAGTTGGGGAATCATGGCGGGTGTTAATGTTACGCAGTCCTGCACTTTGCGGTGGCGTTTGGGGTAGTCCGTGCACTGGCAGGTTGTTACGTCCAGAAGCCGGCAGGCAACGGATGTATAATACAGTTCCTCTGTGTCATCATCACGGAGTTTGTGCAGGCAGCAGCGTCCACATCCATCACATAAGGATTCCCATTGTTCGTTTGTCATATCCGCAAGGGAGGTGGTTTTCCAAAATGGGAGTGGGGATTGGGATGTCATTGCACAATGCTGATAATGATTGAGAGAAAAAGGCTTAAAGCAACAGGTTTTTGCAAAAGTGGCCACCAGAATAAACGCAGGGTCGCCATCTTGTTTGCGCCAAGTTCCCGTGCCGTTGCAACCCAACTGCGTTGCAGTGTTCTAATGGGTATGGATAACGGAAACAGGAGGAGAGGTAAAAGTAAAAAACCTTGCAAGAAAGGCGTTATTGCAGAATGCAACAGAAGGGGGAGGAACACGCAAATGCCGGTGCTGGGTAACAAAAACAGCAAGGACAGGGTGTAAACATGCCGTTCCGCATGAAAGACAAAGGTCAGGAGCAAAAACACCATTGTGCTCAGTAGGCCAGTGCCAGCCATAAGTGCGCCATAGAGGACTGCTGTATGGAAGGGTGTGTCCGTTACGCAATAGGGGATCATGCGCGCCGCACCCAGTGTTGGAAGCGCTCGTTCAATTTTTCCAGATTATTTTCCCAGAATGTATCGTCTATGGGCAAAGCCGGGGGAATGTGGGCAAGCCCGGGTGCTAGAGCGTTGAGTTCGGGCATGGAGGGGAGCGAGGGCCAGGCATTGGCAAAGGCCTGCTGCTGCTGGGCCTGCTCTACCCAGGAGACAAAGGCCAAAGCTGCCGGGTTTGTGGCAGCAGTTGCCAGCACGCCCCAACCATATTGCACAACCAGACGCTGCTGCCAGTACAGGCCAAACCGCTGACGGTCTGCTTCGGCACCGCCCAGAATTTCTCCGGTGGGCACGCACCCCATAAGCGCGCCCCCGGAGGTGAGAATTTTCCCCGCTTCCTCTGGGGTGGACCACCACGCAATATAGGGCCGCAATTGCTCCAGCTTGAGAAAAGCGTGGTCAACGCCCTCGGGCGTGCTCAGCACACGGTAGAGCGCGTTGGCGGGCACGCCATCAGCCAGCAGGGCAATTTCCAGCGTGATGCGCGGATCCCGCCTGAGACTGCGGCGGCCGGGGTGGCGGGCAACGTCCCAAAAGTCGGACCAGCCGGGCGCGGTTTCAAACCGTGCCTTGTCCCATGCCATGGCGTAGTCAATGGAGGCGGAAGGCAGGCCGCAATTGCTGGAGGATGTGTCTGTCTGGTGGCGGGACAAAAGCTTGAGGTTGCAGCCAATGCGCAGGCTGCTGCTTTCCATCATTGCTGCGGCCAGAGGGTGATGTGTCAGGCTTGCAAAATGCTGTAGATCCGGGAGTTGCCCAGTCCAGCCGTGGGGCACAATGCTCTGGTGGGTCAGATGTTCGTAAGGTTTGAACAGGACCTTGCTCTGGGTCTGTGCAATACGCCCGGCAAAGGTCAGGATATGCAGGCTTTTATCGGCTTTTGCCTGTTTTTGCGCATGGCTTGCCAAGGCTGCTTGCGGGAGCAGCAGGGGGGCTAACCCACCAAGACCCGCCAGCAAAGTGCTCCGGCGCGACAGCGCGTGAAGGGAGGAAGCTCCCCCCTGTTCCTGAGAGGACATGGCCTGCCTTTTAAATCTGTTCAGGAAAGGGAGAGAGAGCAGGGGAAACCTCACGCGTCGTCGTCATTATTGACTGTTGCCGCCAATCTAAAGCCAGCCGGTATTTTTATCCATCGGAAAGGCTGTTGCATTGCGTGTTTGCCATGCAAGCAGGGCGGGGCGCCCCGCACTTAACTCCCTCTGGCTATGCACGGGGGGGCGATTGAGGGTTATTTCCGTCCCGTCGCGCAGGCGCATCCGCATGATAATGGTATGGCCGAGATGATGGGCAGAGACCAGAGTGCAGGGCAGGTCGCCTGCCTCAGCACTGGTCTCGACCTCTCCTGTTCGTGGAAAGAGAACCGAGAGCCGGTCTGGCAGAATGCAGATACTCGCCAGATCATGCTCGGTCAGGTCCGCGTCGGCCATGGCCTCCACCGTCTCGCCCGATGGCAGGCGGAGTTCGGCCACGTCGTCATCAATACGCAGGACCTTGCCGGTGAGAATATTGGCCTCTCCCAACGCGAGTGCGACAGCAGGGGAGGCCGGACGGTTGAGCAGGGTCGGGGCATCTGCCAGTTGCAAAAGCTGCCCGTTGTCCATCACACCAATGGTGTTGGCCGCCATGAACGCCTCTGTGCGGTCGCGGGTCAGGAATAGGGATGTCAGGCCAATGGCTTGGCGGAGGCGTTCGAGAAACACCACGGACCGCCTGACCGTTTGTGCCGTCATGCCTTCCATGGGTTGGTTGAGTACCAGCAGATCGGGGGAGGTAACCAGCGCTCGCGCCAGTGCCACCCGAAAAACCTGCTCGACAGAAAGGGTGTTGGGCGCGTGGGCGCGCACCCCGTCCAGCCCGGTCAGGGCCAGTACCTCATCACGCCTGCGGCTGATTTCGGCTTTGGGGAGCAGGCCGGTGGCGCGCAGGGGAAAGAGAATGTTGTCGGTAACGCTCAACTGCGGAAAAAGCGGGGCATGGACCCCCATGGTGGCGATCTTGCGCGCACCTTGGGGCATGTGTCCGACCTCCACCCCCTGCACGCAGATCCGCCCGGATGCGGGCACTCGCCCGGCCAGTGTTTGCGCCAGTGCTGTCAGGTCCTGCGGATTGGAGCCGATTCCCAGCAGGGCCATGCACCGACCTGTGGCCAGTTGCAGGGTCAGGGGGGGCGCTTCGGGCAGGACAGTCAAATCCGTAAGCGCTAAAGCCGGGGGTGAGCTATGCGCGGGCGGCATGCAACTATGTCCTTTTCCGTGGGTTAAAGGGGTGTTGTAATTTAAAACGATAAAGTCAACGAGGTTTGTTTCATGTCATCAGATAAAATCAAGGACGTTCAACACGCTGGCGAAGTGGCAGCAGACACCGCACGTGAGGAACTGGAAGCCGTTAAGGCGCATATCGAACGCCTTGTTACACAACATATTGTTCCAGCATTGGGCCGTGCGGGCGGCAAAGCCGGAGATCTGACAGAACAGGCAGTTGCCAACGCGCGCGAACTGGCCGATCATACGCGCAACGATCTTGCAAAGCGTACAGGCAGTCACACGTCCTGGTTGTCCATTGCCATTTCCGGCGTGGTAGGGTTTATCATCGGGCGCATGTCTCGCTGACGTTTTGCGCGTCATCTGAACGAAGGTAGCTCCAGAGCCCATGCGCATCTTTGATCTTGGTAAATCCGCCCTATCTGCCCAGTCTTCCCTGATGCAGCAGATGGCCATCCGTTACGGTCGTCAGGCCGCTTTTTTGATCATGGCTGCGGTGTTTGGCCTTTTTGCCCTGATCACGGGGCATGGTCTGCTCTGGATTCTTCTTGTGTTTGTTGGCCACTTCGGGCCGGTTGGCGCATCCTTTACCGTTTTCGGGCTGGATGTGCTGGCCGCCCTTGTGTGCGTTCTGTTTGGCCGCCGCTCCTACCTGACAACGGAGGAAGTGGAAGCCCGGATCATGCGTGACCGCTGCATGACCCAGATGCGCGACTCCGTAACCATGGCTGCGGTTACGGCCACCGTTGCCACCGCCGTTGGCCGCGGTGGCACCCGCAAGGTGTGGGATATTGTGCGCGGTAAAAAGGACTGAATCTGTCCAGTCTAGGTTAAGCCATAGGTTCCATTCCAAATTTGCATTGGCGCGCTGGATTGTTTCTGTAAATGATGGCGTCAGTCTTTTGTGAGTGTGCAAATTTTTTGCATACTCGCTAGTGTGAGCAGTGAATGGAACTTGAGCATAATCCTGTTGTGGACAACGAGACCCGGCGGTCCTTCGGCTACCGGCTGGCTCGACTTGCGTCCATGTGGCGGCGGGAAATTGATGCCGATTTACGGGTGTTCGGCCTGACCGACGCTACGTGGCGCCCCATTTACTATCTCAACTTTTCATCTTCCTCCATGCGCCAGACCGATCTGGCCCGCTCTCTCTCGCTCGAAGCCCCGTCACTGGTGCGGCTTTTGGACGTGCTGGAAAAGCGCGGCTACGTCGTGCGCGAAACAGATGAGGAAGATCGGCGTTCCAAGCTGGTCAGCATTACCTCTCAGGGGCGGCAGGTAGCGGCTCTGGTCTGCCGTGTAGCCGATCAGGTTACTGCGCGGCTCATGGCCGGTGTGTCTGACCCCGAGCTGGAGGCATGCTGCACCATCCTTGACCGGGTGGAACTGGCGGCTCAGGCCCACCGTGAGAATGCCGATACGCAAAAGAGGGATGCACGCTAATGCTGGTATCCAAGGCGGTGTCATGCTGACGGAATTCAATCTTTTTGGTGTCTTTATGGCGCCTATTGTTGTGTATGCGCTGGCAGCACTCCCCCTTACCATGTGTATACGGTTTGCGTTGTGGTGGAGCGGCCTGCTGGGCTGGTTCTGGCATATCGCGCTGTTTGAAGTTTCGCTCTACGTCTGCATTCTTTGTCTGCTGATCCTCTACGTCTGACCTGAAAAGGCTTTTGAGTCTCTGCAATGCCCCTTCTGCGCACCCTGATACGAGTTGTTCTGACCCTTGCGGTCGTCTCTCTTGCGATTGTTCTGGGGATCACTCTCTGGAACGTCTATATGATCGCCCCTTGGACCCGTGACGGGCGCGTGCGTGTTTACGTGGTCGACGTGGCCCCCGAAGTGGCTGGCACTGTGGTGCAGATCCCGGTGGTGGATAACCAGTTCGTACACAAGGGCGACCCGCTCTTTGTGCTCGATCCGGTCCGTTTCCGTCTGGCAATCCGCGAGGCACAGGCCCGTCTGGATGGCGCATTGGAAGACCTGAAGCTTAAACGCAATGATGCCAAGCGCCGTATGGGCCTTGGTGGCATTGTGTCGGCCGAAGAGCAGGAAGTGTTCAACTCCAATGTGGCGACCCAGATTGCCGCCGTTGATGCTGCAAGGGCCGCACTGGACGTGGCCAAGCTGAACCTGCAACGCTCGGTCCTGTATTCTCCCGTTAATGGGTATGTGACCAACCTTAACCTGCGGGTAGGCGATTACGCTGCGGCCAGTCAGGCGCGCATGGCCGTGATTGATGCTGATTCCTACTGGGTTTACGGGTATTTTGAAGAAACCAAAATGTGGGGCGTGCATGTGGGCGATGTCGCGCGCGTCAAGCTCATGGGGTACAAACCCATTCTGGCCGGGCATGTGGTCAGCATTGCGCGGGGTATTAACGATACCAACGGTACGCCAGACAAACTTGGCCTGCAGGATGTTAATCCAATCTTTACGTGGGTGCGTCTGGCCCAGCGTATTCCTGTTCGTATCCATCTGGACCATGTGCCAGACAGTGTGACACTCGCAGCAGGCATGACCGCCACAGTCAGTGTTGGGCCGGAGCCGGCCGGGCGCAGGGGTGCGTTGACCACCTGGCTGCAAGATCATCTCTGAGCGTGGCCCAAGGATGAAACGCATGAAGGCTCGCCGTTGCTTTGGGTTATGTGCCGCAACAGGCATGCTGCTCTCCGCCTGTACTGTTGGGCCAAATTACCAGCCTGACCGTATGAAGTTGCCAGCCCAGTTCAAGGAGGCGGCGGAAGAGCACGTTGCCACACCTGAGGAAATTGAGCGCACAAACAAGGAAATGGTCGAGTGGTGGTCCCTGTTCAAGGACCCCATGCTCTCCAGCCTTGTGCAGGACGCCATCAAGGGTAACTACGATCTCCAGATTGCCGGGCAGCGTATTCTGGCCGAGCGCGCCATGCGTGACCGCTCGGCAGCCCAATGGTACCCGCAGATGGATGCCAACATGGGTGGCGGGGATGTTCGTTATTCCCTGAATATTGATAACTGGCCAATCCGTCCGGGCAATCCGCAGAACAGGCCGGAAGCTTCCATGTTGACCTATGGCGCGACCGCGTCGTGGGAGTTGGACATGTTCGGGCGCATCCGGCGTGACGTGGAAGCGCGCGAACACGCGGTAGAAGCCACGATTGAGGCCCGCCGTGCGGTGCTGATGGGGCTTTTGTCCGAACTGGCGTCGGATTACATGCTGCTGCGGGTAACGCAGTTACAAATCCAGATTGCCACGGACAATATTCGTGTTGCCAAAGATGCGGTGGACCTGACCAACAAGCTGTATCTGGAAGGGGTGGGCAACACCTTGCAGATCGCGCAGGCACAAGCCGAGCTGGATGCTCAGATTGCCGCACGTGAACCGCTGAAAACCCGTGTTTCTCAGGTGACGCACGCCATTGCGGTGCTGTTGGGCAAAATGCCGGGTGAGTTGGAAGACCAGCTCAAGCAGCCGCGCGCTCTGCCGGTTGTGCCCGAATTCCCTGCGGTTCTGCCCTCTGTTGTTATTGCCAATCGTCCCGATGTGCGAATGGCGGAGCGGCGCTACGCGGTTGCCACGGCCCAGATTGGCGTATCTGTTGCCAATCTGTATCCGCATTTTGTGGTGCCCTTGACCTTTAACCCCAATGCGTCTGCCATGTATCAGGCGTTTCAGGTCAATGCCATGAGCTGGCAGTTCCTGCTTATGGCCAGCCTGCCGCTGATGCACGGTGGTAAAATGACGTCCGAAGTCCGGGCCAGTCAGGCTTCGGCAGAGGCCTCACGCCTGACATATCGCCAGACAGTGCTGACTGCGTTCAAGGAAGTCGAAGACTCCATGGCCGCGTGGCATGATGATATTGAATATGCCGAGCAACTGCACAAAGCGGCCGAAGACAGTGCCACCGCCAGCGAGCGTGCTCGCAAGCTGTATGGTGCGGGTCTGGTTGGCTTTTTGGAAGTGCTGACAACCGAACGCACCACCTTGAACGCACAGAACATGGAGGCACTGGCCCGCCTTGAGCGCCTGCGTGATGCGGTCAACCTCTACACGGCACTGGGTGCAGGCTGGAAAGGTGTCGCCCTGACAAACTCCACCCTGCCTGTATCTCTGGAGACGCAGAACATTCTGGCCCGAGCCTTCTCGCAGTAACAGATCTGGCTATATCGGTTTGATACTTGCCCGTCCGGCATTTTTGTCGGGCGGGTTTTTTTTATGGCTTGCTCTCACGGCATTGTAAGGCATGGCCTGTGAGCTGTGAGTCGCTCCGTCAGCCTTGTGTGCTGCCAGTTGCAAACTGCCTGAATGCAGGCCTGCTGGCCTGTGTTTGCAAAAAGCGCAGCATGGCTTTGCGTGCAAGGCCCGCGTCACGCCCCAGACTGATCAACCCGCTGATCTGGGAGGGGTGGCGGAGCAGGGAGCGCAGGAGCAGGCCAATTTTCAGCCCGCCATCGGGGGAGAGCACGCAGGCGGTCACGGGGGGGAGGGAGCGCGTGGCCGGGTCGCACACAACGCGCAGTATGGCAAAAGGTAAACCGGCATCGCGCGCGGCATGGGCAAGAAAGCCGCTTTCCATGTCCAAAGTGGCGCACTGGGTGCTGGCAAACAGATCGGCCTTGTGCTGGGCCTGCAGCACAACATCATCATTATGGAGCAGGGGAGCATTTATGGTGCCCTGCTGGTCCTCCCCCAGAATATGCCGCAAGGTTGGATCACAAGGCCATGTGTCGCCCCATGCCTTGACCGCGCTGGGGATCACAATTGTACCCGGTGGCAGGGCCGGGTCCAGCCCTGCTGCCAGCCCGAAGGAGAGCAGGCAGTCTGCCCCGCAGGCGGCCAGCCTGTTGGCCTCGCGCTGTGCGCCGGTCCGTGTGGCACCACTTGCAGCAATGGCCGCATGGGGGAAAACACCCCGGATCAACTGTGCTTCGGCCTTAAGCCCGACCAGAATGCCGGGGTGGGCGGGAGCGGGGCTTGTGGTGGTGGATTGTGTCATGGATCAGACCCCAGGCCGTGATGGACGTTGTGGACCGCCCTCTCTCAGGACGGTGTTTTAAGGCCCAGTGCGTGCACGGCGTTCAGGCCGGAGCGCATGGCCCCTTCCAGTGTTGCGGGCAGGCCCGTATTCGTCCAGTCACCCGCCAGCGCCAGATTGACAAGTGGCGTGGCTGATCCGGGTCTGCGGCGGTTCTGTTCTGGGGTTGCGGCAAAGGTTGCGCGTTTTTCCCAAACAATGCGCTGTGCATCGGGCGTTGGGGGGAGTGGCTGTTCAAGCACGCCATCACAGGCACGGCGCAGTTCGGACCAGATGGTGCGGGCCAGTTCCTCGTGGTCGTGGCTTGCGTAGCGGTTGGCGGCACTGACCGTAACGGACAGAATGTTCCCGCGCAAAAATGCCCATTCCGTCACCCCGCCAATAACGCCCATAAACCCGCATTGGGCAAAGGAGCCAACGGGGCGGGGGGCATCCGCCAGACGGAAATGCAGGTTGAGAATGCTCTCAAACGCATTGGGGGTTACCAGCCCTGCCATGTGCTGGGCCAAAAGTCCTTCTGCCACGGGGGCAGTGGTAGCAACAATAACCCTGTCATGCGCGGTCAGGGCAATGCTGTCCTGAGCGGTATGGAGCGCGCTTACGCGGCCGTTTGTTACGTCCAGCCCGGTTATGCGGCTTTGTGTACGCACTTCGGCGTTCATGGTGCCCAGATAGGCAATGGCAGGGTCCACAAGGGATTCCGACAGACCATCGCGCGCAAACCACGGCACACAGGCATGCCCCCCCAGAGAGAGGGATTCCTTGACTACCGCACCAAGGAGTGCGGCACTGCCCGTGTCACTCAGGGTGTTCAGGGCGGAAATGGAAAAAGGTTCAAGCAGCCTGCGGGTAAAGGCACCGGGTAGGAGGCACTCGGCCACGGTTGTCTGGGCATCTGCTCGGATCAGGCGGTACAGGCTTTGCAGTTCGGGCAGGCGCATGTCCGGCACGCGGCGGTGCGGCTGAAAAACCCACAGGGGCAACCGCCCGCGTGACAGGTCCAGCGTCCAGCGTGCATCTTCGGCCAGATCAACAAACGGAAAAATAGGCTCACCCGGCCCGCTCAGCGTATCCAAGGCCCCTGTTATGCCGAGGTAGCGGAACACCGTGCTGTTGGCGGACAGGAGCAGGTGGTTGCCATTGTCTATCCGGCAATCAAGGTGGCGGTCATGGTAGGAGCGTGCCCGCCCGCCACAGCTACGCCCGGCTTCATGCACAATAACGTGTGTGCCTGTGCCGGCTACGTCAACTGCTGCGGCAAGGCCAGCCATGCCGCCGCCAATAATATGCAGAATACCAGCCATAGCGTGTTTTGCCGTTTCTCAGGACATGTAGGAAAGGGCAAACCACCGGGCTTTGCCAAGAAGGGAGGTATGGGGCCGCGCACGCAGCACGGCAGCCCCCCAGCCTCGCTTGCACAGAGCCTTGAGAATGGATTCGTAGCTTGCCCCCATAATGCGTGCAGGCAGCATGGAGCGGGGCTGGCAGACCTTCATGGTGGCAAAGGCCGTGCGGAAGTGGTCCTGCGCACGGGCGGCCATAACGCGGGCGACTTGCTCCAGACCGGGGGCATACAGGGCCTTGACCGGGTCTTTGGGTACGTCAAAGCGTTCCAGCAGGTCTGCGGGCAGGTACAGGCGGCCACGCACCGCATCTTCGGGGATATCGCGCAGGATGTTGGTAATCTGCAATGCGCGGCCCAGATGGTAGGCTACGCGGTTACCATTTTCTGAGCTGTCACCAAAAATACGTACGGACAGGCGGCCAACAGCGGAGGCCACCCGGTCGCAGTACAGGTCCAGCGTTTTTTCGTCCGGGGCGACAATGGCTGTCTGGGTGTCCATCAGCATGCCGTCTATCACGGCATCAAAATCTACCTGCTGAAGGGAAAAGAAGTTGATGGCGGCCAGCAGAACACGGTCCAGTGCTTCGGCCGGGGGAAAAGCCCGCTCCGCGTATAGCTCGGCAATGCGCTGGTGCCAGTCCTCCAGCCCCTTGGTGCGTTCGGCCAGCGGGGTATTGCCATCGGCAATATCGTCCACAACGCGGCAGAAGGCGTAAATGGCGTACATGCCGTAACGCCGCATGGGGGGCAGAATACGCATGCCAGCGGCAAACGAGGTTCCAGCCTGTTTGACGGTGCTTTCCACCCAGGCAAGATCAGCAGGATCGCATCCGAGCGGGGTCGGTTTATCGTGCATCTGGATGTTTACGGCTGTCACGCGCTTTTCACCTGTTATTCGTCAAGATTGAAGAGAACCGGTCCCTTTTTACAGAACTTTCACCGTTCGGGAAGGTCATGCCCATGCCCGCAGGGCCGCAATGGCTGCATGCATGGCGTCCGTGCGGCGCAGGGCCACGCGTCCTGCCAGTGGGTCTTCGCACCGCAGGCGCTGGGTTAAGCGGTGGGCAAGCTCCACAATGGCCGCGCATTCCATACGGAAGCGCCGGTCCCGGATATGGGCTGGCAGGGCGCTGGCCTGCCGGTTGAGCGTGTCCACGCCATCGAGCAGGGTGTTGAACACCCGGCGCATTGCAGGGCTGGTCTGCCCGGCCAGCAGATCCTGCGCCGAGGTTCCCGCCTGTTGCATGAGTTCGGAGGGCATGTAGCAGCGGTTGAGGCGCTCCAGGTCTTTGGCGCAGTCCTGCAGGTGGTTGAGAATCTGCAAGGAGGTGCACAGCGCATCTGATGGGCCAAAAGCTGCGGGGTTTTCCCCATGCAGGCAGATCAGGTAGCGCCCGACCGGGTTGGCGGAATATTTGCAGTAATGCAGCAGGTCGTCCCATGTGCGGTAGTCATGCCCGCGCGAATCATCACGAAAGGCAATGAGCAGGTCTGTCGCGGTTTCGAACGGAACACCGGTCTGTATGAGTGATGCCCGCAGCCGGGCAGCACTGAGCGCATCAGCCCGGTTTATGGCGCTGCGCTGGCCAAGGAGCACCTCTTCCATGGCGTCAAGCCGGGTGATCTTGCTTTGGGGGGGCAGGCTCTCGCAGTCGGCAATATCATCAATGACACGGGCATAGGCGTAGTAGGCATGCACATGCGGGCGCAGCGTGCGGCTGAGCAGCAGGGAGCCTACGGGAAAGTTTTCGTCGGACGCACCCTTGCCGGATGAAACGTCCGCTTTTCCCCAGATATGTGTATCGTCAGTCATGCTGTGCCGTATTCAAATAAAGGGATCTCAAGGGCAGCTTGGTGTTTACATGAGGCCGCAAGCCATGCCTATCCCTTAATCCGGCAGGGCGGGGTGGGGTAGAAAACCTTACCGGCCCGGTGCCTGAATTTTGTGGTCGGGTTCGGGGGGGCTGATACGGCCGTTGTTGGGAATGGCCTCGGTATAGGCCCGGTTCTTCCACACCACCCCACGCCCGCGATGGTGGTTGAGCGCGGAGCCAATGGTGGCGGCGGTGTAAAACCCCGCAATAAGCGGTAGCCCCAACGCCCAGAAGGGGGAAAGCCGGAAACGCCGGAGTGTGGGCAAAAAGGACAAGGTAGAGGCCAGCCATACCCCGCCCCCGATCCACTGCGCGGCCCCGTGCCCGCACAGGGCCAGCGTTATGGGGGCAATCCAGACCACCAGCATGGCCAGTACAGTCAGAACAAGCAGGGTGGGAGAAAAATTGAGCTGCACATAAGCCGTGCGTGCGATCATGCGCCAGATATCGGCAGCAGACGGGTAGGGGCGAATGGAGCGTGCAAGGCAGGAATGGCCAAGGTAGAGCCGCCCCCCGGCCTGTTTGACGCAGGACGCCAGAGTGCAGTCATCAATCAGGGCACCCTTGAGTGCCTCAATGCCCCCGATCTGGCGCAGCATGTCGCGCCGGAGCAAAATGGTGCCCCCCGCAGCAGCTGCGGTTTTGTCCTTGGGGTTGTTCACCTTGGCAAAGGGGTAAAGCAGGGTAAAAAAGAAGACAAAAGCAGGGACAAGGGCGCGCTCGGCCAGTGTTTCGCACTGGAGTTCCACCATTTCGGACACCATGTGCAGCCGGTCAGTCTGCGCCTTGGCGACAAGGGTGGAAATATGGGCCGGTGCGTGCAGAATGTCCGCATCGGTCAGGAACAGGTAGCCACTGCCATGTGGTGTCTGCCGTGCGGCCTCATGCACACCTTGTGCCACGGCCCACAGCTTGCCACTCCAGCCCGCTTCGGGGTTGACGCCATCAAGCACGCTCAGTCGGTTGTGCGGGTCGGGCAGGGCTCTGGCCAGAGCACCCGTACCATCGGTGCTGCGGTCATTGACCAAAATGATACGGAGTGTTCCGGGGTAGTCCTGTTGCAAAAGGGACCCCAGAGCACCTTCAATGGACTCCGCCTCGTCGCGCGCGGGCACGACCACGGTTACGTCAGGGGCAATATCGGCTGGAGCCTGCGCCATGCTGGCGGGCTGGAGGATTGGCCCCGCCTGCCAGAAGTATCCATGGCAAAAAATAAGCCCCGACCAGATAAGGGCGCACAGAATGGCCAGAGCCAGAAGCATGGCGGAAGGCTCTCCTATTTGAGCATGCCATTGTTACGGAACCACGTAATGGCGTCTTCCACCGCCTTGCGGGCCGGGCGTGGGGCGTAGCCCAGTTCGTGCATGGCCTTTGCGGACGAGAAAAACATTTTCTTGCGTGACATCGCCAGCATCTCGCGCGTGACGCGGGGCGAAAAGCCAAAAGCGCGTGACAACCATTCCGATACAACGGCTACCGGCCAGATAACCTCCTGCGGCAGGCTGATCTTGGGCGGGGGCACATGCGCAATTTCGGACACCATGGCAAA
This sequence comes from Acetobacter sp., assembly GCA_047719095.1. Taxonomy (GTDB): domain Bacteria; phylum Pseudomonadota; class Alphaproteobacteria; order Acetobacterales; family Acetobacteraceae; genus Acetobacter. Next base: position 704 of record JBDNSL010000041.1, on the reverse strand, counting down.
CAGGTCGCCCAGCAGGTAGTTCTCTCCGCCCAGAATGTATTTTTCGCCAATTCTGCCCCGCTCAAGGGCGAGCGCATGGCCCTCGGCCACGTCATCCACGTGCACAATGTTCACGCCCGTATCCACATAGGCGGGCATGCGCCCTGCTGCACAGTCCAGAATCATCTGCCCTGTGGGGGTGGGTTTTATGTCGCGCGGGCCAACGGGGGTGGAGGGGTTTACAATGACCGCAGGCAGTTGCTGCTCGCGCACAAGGCGGAGCACTTCCTGCTCCGCGCGGTATTTGGAGCGTTTGTAAATGCCAATAACGGCATGCTCTTCCACCGGGGTGTTTTCATCCGCAATGGAGCCGTCACCGATCAGGCCAAGGGCTGCAACGGAAGAGCAATAGACAATCCGTTCAACCCCTGCTTTTTGCGCGGCCAGCATAAGCAGGCGCGTGCCTTCCACGTTGGCGGTCATCATGGGGGCGGGGTCGGGCACCCACAGGCGGTAGTCGGCGGCAACATGAAAAACGTACCGGCACCCCTCCACCGCACGCGCAAATGTGTCCGGTCGGGACAGGTCGCCCTCCACCAGTTCGGCGGGAATGTCGGCAATGTTTTTGCGGTCGCTTCCTTCTCGCACCATCAGGCGCAGGGAATGGCCGCGTTCCAGCAGTGTGCGAGCCACGGCGGAACCGACAAAACCAGTTGCGCCGGTTA
>JBDNSL010000040.1:0-20141 GCA_047719095.1 Acetobacter sp. | reverse complement strand
AAATGACCGTATCCCCTTCCCCGAGGGAAATATTGGGGTGCACATCCATGGAAATGCGCGACAGGGCAGAGCGTGGCTCGCCCTGACTGCCGGTGATGATCATGAGCAACTGGTCATCTGGCACATCATTGACGTCCTGCTCGCTCAGGAACGGCAGCACGCCCGACAGGTAACCGCACTCACGCGCTGCCGTATCCAGATTACGCAGCGAGCGCCCGACCAGCACAACCGTGCGGCCAGCAGCCTGTGCGGCCATGGCAATGGTTTCCACCCGTGCCACGTTGGAGGCAAAGCAGGTAACCGCAATGCGGCCCTTAAGGCTTGCCACCAGTTCCGTCATGCTCACACGCACTTCGGATTCGGAGCGCGAGGGGCCGGGCTTCATCACATTTGTGCTGTCGCACACCAGTGCCAGCACGCCTTCCTTGCCAATTTCGGCCAGGCGGTTCAGGTCCGTTGCAGGGCCAACCAGCGGCTCGGGGTCAAATTTCCAGTCCCCTGTGTGCACCACAACGCCCGATGGCGTCCGCAGCACCATGGACTGGGCCTCGGGCACGGAATGCGTGACAGGCACGAACTCAATATCAAACGGCCCCACATCAAAGCGCGCACCGGGCATGACCACACGAATGGGCACATCCATCAGGCGGGCTTCGGCCAGTTTGCGGCGCAGCACGGCACTGGCAAACGGGGTTACGTAAATGGGGCATTGCAGCATGGGCCATACATGGGCCACGGCACCAATATGGTCCTCGTGGGCATGGGTGATAACCAGCCCTGCCAGTTTGTTCCGGCGTTCCACAATAAAGGCCGGGTCTGGCACCAGAATTTCCGCCTCTGGCGTGTCATTCCCGCTAAAACCAATGCCGCAATCAATAGCCAGCCATGTATCGCCCTGGCGATACAGGTTGAGGTTCATGCCGATCTCACCCGTTCCGCCCAAGGGCAGAAAGGCCAGATCGCCGTTATGTTCAGTCATATTATCCGATTATCCTTCAGCCAAAAAATCTCGTTCTACTGTCAGTTTTGGCAGGGGGTTCCGCCCCGCCAGCAAGCGCAACCCGTTAAGGGTCAGCATTGAATCCACATGGTCAAAGACCGTTGTCCCTTCCGAGAAGAGCGGAGCCAGACCGCCTGTTGCGAGCACCTTCATGGAAGGCCCCACTTCACGGCGGATCCTCTCAACGATCCCCTCGATCAATCCTACATACCCCCAGAACACGCCTGAGCGCATGGCTGCAACTGTATTCCGCCCAATGGCGGATTCCCCTACGGGGCGACCAATACCAATACGGGGAAGTCTTGCCGCAGCCTGATGCAATGCCTCGACCGACAGATTGATGCCGGGCGCAATAACACCGCCACAATAGCTTCCTTCCTGATCCACCACATCAAACGTGGTGGCTGTTCCAAAATCAATCACCGTCAGCGGGCCGCCGTAGGTGTAGTGGGCGGCAAGCCCGTTAAGCAGACGGTCCACCCCGACCTCATCAGGGTTATCCATCTTTATGGCAAACCCCCAGTCCAGCCGGGCGGAAGCCAGCAGAGGCTCCACCGCAAACCACTGGCGGCACAAAGTGCGTAAATGGTAGAGTGCGGCGGGCACCACTGTGCCAATAACCGCGCCCTCCACATCATCAGGTGTCAGGCCCTGCGTCTTGAGAAGTGCCTGAAGCCATACACCGTACTCATCCGAAGTGCGCTGGGGTTGCATGGTAATCCGCCAGACACCACGCCACTTCTCGCCGTCGTGCACTGCAAACACAACATTGGTATTCCCTGCGTCAATGACAAGTAGCACTCCTACGCGCCCTTTTCCATAAGCAGAATATCCCCTGTTGCGATTGTCTTCATCCCGTATTCCGTGCTCAGCAGCAAACGCCCGTCTTCGGCCAGACCGGCAAAGTGCCCTTTCTCATAAGTAGTCCCGCCCCGAACGACAAGGGGGGTCCCCACAGGATGCGCCTTTTCCAGCCATGCCGCGCGGATGGCACCAAACCCTTCCTGCCGCCACCTGTTATGCCACAGGGCCAGCCCGTCCAGCACATGCCGGGCTACAATTTCTACATCCGGCACTGCGCCACATTGGGCCAGACACGCAACCTTACGCTCCAGCACGCTCTGCTCCGGGGCGGATACAAGGTTGGCGCCAAGACCGATCAGAACGTAATCGCCTTCGCGCTCAATAAGAATGCCACCCATTTTTTGCCCATCGAGCAAAATATCGTTCGGCCATTTGATCGTAAGGTGGCCTAGCGCTGCGGGGGTCGCGCGCAATAAGCCATCGTAAAATCCAAGGGATGCAACAAAGGGCCAGCCGCCAAGCGCATCTGGCCCGGCCTGTGCTGCGTCCAGCACAACGCTCAGCGCAAGGCCCTGCCCTCCGTCCAGCCAGCTCCGGCCGCGGCTGCCCCGCCCTTTTGTCTGGCGGCGGGCCAGAACAGCCAGCCCCGCAACACCACTGCCCGACCGGCAGGCGTTCAGGCAGTAATCCGAGGTGGAGGGCAACTCATCAAAACAGGAGAGCTGCCAGAAATCAGCCTGCCCGTTCATCCAGCCAGAGCAAGGGCTGCCTGATGCGCGACCGACATAAGTGGCCCAAGCACAATGGCAAAAACAACGGTTGCAACACCCATCCCGCCCGAAACAAACACAAGGCTGGGTGCTGGGCGGTCCAGCGCATGGGCTGGCGCATCAAAATACATCACTTTAACAACCCGCAGATAATAATAGGCCCCGACAACGCTGGACAATGCGCCAATGCTGACCAGCGCGTAAAGACCAGATTGCCAGGCTGCGGCAAAAACCATGAATTTACCAAAAAAACCGGCCAGAGGTGGTGCGCCCACCATGCTGAACATGAATATGGCAAGGGCCAGCGCCATGCCCGGGTCCGATCGCCCAAGACCTGCCAGATCGGCAATGGAATTCACCTCGCGCCCGTTGCGCCGCATGGCGGCAATTCCGGCAAAAACACCGGCATTCATAACAAAATAGGCGGCAAGATAGATCAGCGTGGCCTGCGTGCCCGCCGTGGTGGCCGCGGCCAGCCCCATCATGGCATAACCCATGTGCCCAATGGAGGAATAGGCCATAAGCCGTTTGATGTTGGTCTGCGGGATAGCCGCAAAAGCCCCATAAACCATGGACAGGACAGACACAGTCTCCACCAGAATCTGCCAGCGTGGGGCAACGGAGCCAAATGGCCCCGCCATAACGCGCAGGAACAACGCAAAAGCTGCAAACTTGGGAGCGCCCGCCATATACGCGGTTACAGGTGTTGGAGCACCCTGATACACATCGGGTGTCCACATATGGAACGGCACGGCGGACAGCTTGAAGCATAGCCCGACCACAACAAAAACAATCCCCACAACCAGCCCCATGGGCGGCATGGCCGAAGCCCGGACCGCATCAACCAGCCCGGTATATTCCATGGTGCCCGCGTAGCCATACACGAGAGAAATCCCGTAAAGCAGAATGCCCGACGCCAGAGAACCGAGGATAAAATACTTCATCCCCGCTTCGGAGGAAAAGACGTTGTCGCGCTCTACGGCACACAGGATGTAAATGGAGAGCGAGGAGAGCTCCAGCCCGACAAACAGGGTCATCAGGTTAGCCGAGGATGCCATGAGCATGGCCCCCAGCGTGGAAAACAGCATGAGCACTGGCGTCTCAAACGGCAGGGACTGGCGCTCGGGCGTGCGGTAACTCACGCACAGGGCCACGGCCACAAAGCCACCGGCCAGAATAAGTTCCTTCATAAACCGGGCAAAACCGTCATTAACGAACGTCCCGGCATACCCTGCCCCTGAGGGGCTGAGCACAACCAGAAAACCACAGACCAAAAATGCGGCAAGGCTGAGTATGGCGGCCGGAAAGAACCCCTCCCCTTTGCGCTGGAGAACGCCTGCCACCAGAATGAGAATACCCGATAGAGCCAGAACAATTTCGGGCAGGGCCACGGCCCAGTTGAACACTGACACACTCATGGCTGCGCACTCCGCAGAGGATAGAAAGAGAACAGGGGGGGAATGGCGTTGGTCATGGCTTCCTCACCCGCACAGCGCGACAGTCAGCAGCACAACAAGCCCTGCCAGCATGGTAAAGGCATAAATAGCGATAGAGCCTGTCTGGAGCCTGACGGCCTGTAACGCGCCATCGTGGGTTGCGCGCACGATATCGAGCGGCAGACCTTCCACAACACCTTCATCCCCGCCTTTCCACAGCACCCGTGCGAGTGCCGCGTAGGGACGCACGAAAATCCGGTCATACAGTTCGTCAAAATACCATTTGTTAAGCAAGAACCGATAGATCGGTCCAAAGCTGCGGGCCAGTGCTGCGGGCACCTGCGGCGCGCTCACATACAGCACAAAGGCCAGCGCAATACCCGCAAGCCCGGCAATGCTGGGCAGCAGGGCAATCAGGGATGGTACGTGCTCGAACGCTTCCATAATGTGGTTGGTCGGGGCATTTATAATAGCCCCGTTCCAGAACGCGCTCTGATGCGCGCCAATATAGAACGGCGCCAAGGCCACACCAGCCACAACCGCCCCTACGGACAGAACCAGCAACGGTATGGTCATGACCGCAGGACTTTCATGCGCGCCGTCACGGGCATGCTCATCATGCGGTTTGCCATGAAAGACCAGAAACAGGAGCCGCCAGCTGTAAAACGCCGTCAAAAACGCCGTAATGCTGCCCATGGCCCACCCATAATGGCTGTAGGATGCATCGGACGCCCAGAGCGCGTTAAGAATGGCATCCTTGGACCAGTATCCGGCAAAGGGGTACACTCCGGCAAGTGCGAGACTGCCCAGCCACATAACAACGTAGGTTACGGGCAGCTTTTTCCACAAACCGCCCATGCGGAACATGTTCTGCTCATCATGCATGGCATGAATGACTGACCCTGCGGCAAGGAACAGAAGTGCTTTAAAAAACGCATGCGTGGTCAGGTGGAACACGGCAGCCTGATACGCCCCCACCCCAACGGCTGCAAACATATAGCCAAGCTGCGAACAGGTGGAATAGGCAATGGTCCGTTTGATATCGGGCTGAACCATGCCAACAGTTGCCGCAAAAAAACACGTTGTCGCCCCGATAAGAATAACAAAGGTGCGTGTCCCCGGCGCAAATTCCAGCAGGGGGGACATACGGGCCATAAGGAACACACCCGCCGTCACCATGGTTGCCGCGTGAATAAGAGCGGATACGGGCGTTGGGCCTTCCATGGCATCAGGCAGCCATGTGTGCAGGAACAACTGGGCCGACTTGCCCATGGCCCCCACAAACAGCAGGAAGCAGATAACCTCCAGCATACGCACAGACACACCACAAACGGTGTAGGGGGCGTTGAGCACATCGGGGACTGCAGCAAAAATGGCGTCATACTGCACGGTGTGGAACAGCACGTAGATCAGCCCGATGCCAACAATAAAGAACAGGTCCGCCACGCGGTTGACCACAAAGGCCTTGATAGCCGCAGCCGTAGCCGCCGGGCGGTCATACCAGTAGCCAATCAGCAGGTAACTGGCCAACCCCACCCCTTCCCAGCCAAAGAAAAGCTGGATCAGGTCATTGGAGGACACCAGCATGAGCATGGCAAAGGTGAACAGCGAGAGGTAGGAGAAAAACCGGTACGTTGGCATGCTCTCATGGCTCATGTAGCCAATGCTGTAGCAATGCACGAGCAGGGAGACCGTAAGCACCATGGCCACCATGGTGACGGAGAGCGTGTCAAACCGCAGGGTCCACGTTGCATCAAAGCCACCGGCATGCACCCATTGCGCCAGAGGCACCGTAGCGTGGGGAAAACCACCCACCCACGCACCACACAGCGCGCCAATACTGCACAGGGCTGCAACAGCCATGCAGGCAATGGTGACCACCTTGGCAAGGGCGTCGCCCATAAACCGGCCACCAAGCCCCGCGACAACCGCCCCCACCATGGGGGACAGGACAGCTACGGAAAACAGGTTGAGTTCTGTTTGCATAACGCTGCTCATCCCTTCATCATCGTCACGTCTTCGACCTGGATGGAGCCGCGGTTACGGAAGTAAACCGTAACAATAGCCAGACCAATGGCGGCTTCGGCCGCGGCAATGGTCAGCACGAACAGCACCATGACCTGCCCCGACAGGTCCCCATGAGCCGAGGAAAACGCAACCAGATTGAGGTTTGCGGAAAGCAGGATCAGTTCCATGGACATGAGCAGAACAATAATGTTCTTGCGGTTCAGAAAAATCCCGAACACCCCCAGAACCAGAAGGGCCGCACTGACAAACAGGTAAGGCCCCAGCCCTACAGACGCGATTGCCGTATTCATGCGCCTTTCTCCTCAGTTTCCGTCTTTTCCGGCTCACCCGCGCCATAGGAGCCGGGAACCGCAATTTCGTAATAGGAGCCTTTGGGCCGCAGGAAACCTCCCTGCTCAAACACGTTTTCGCCAAGTGGCAGATTAACAAGCTCCAGCGTTTCTTCACGTGTGCGTGCATGCTGGCGGCCAATATTCTGGCGGCGGCCTGTAGCCGTCTCACGCAGGGTCAGCACAATGGCGCCAATCATGGCGACCAGCAGAACCAGCCCGCAGGCCTGAAACAGCAGCACATAATGCGTGTAAATAACCGTGCCCAAGGCTGCGGTATTGGTTAGCCCCGGCTGCACGGCCAAAGGTGCGACCACACCCGCAGGGGCCATGCGCCAGTTGCTGAAGGCCATGACCAGTTCGGCCAGCAGCACACCCCCAATGCACAACCCCAGAGGAGCATAACGCTGGAACCCTTCACGCAGGCGGCTGAAATCTATGTCCAGCATCATCACCACAAACAGGAAGAGAACCGCCACCGCCCCCACGTAGACAATGACCAGCAGCATGGCCAGAAACTCGGCACCAGCGACCAGAAACAGCCCCGCCGCGTTAAAGAAGCCGAGGATCAGGAACAAAACTGCATGAACCGGGTTGCGTGCGCTGATGACCATGGAGGCCGAAAGCAGCAATACCGCCGCAAAAACGTAAAAAACGAGCTGTGCCATCATTGGCCAACCTCCTGCCCTGGCGTGGTCTGCATCTGCTCAACGATACGGTGCATCGAGTTCCAGCCTCCGTGCGAGCAGGGATTCCCAGCGGTCCCCATTCGCTAACAGCTTGCCCTTGTCGTACATCAGCTCTTCACGGGTTTCCGTGGCGAACTCATAGTTCGGGCCTTCAACAATCGCATCCACCGGGCAGGCTTCTTCACACAGGCCGCAGTAGATGCATTTTGTCATGTCAATATCGTAGCGCGTGGTCCGGCGGGAGCCATCATCACGCTGTTCGGCTTCAATAGTAATGGCCTCTGCCGGGCATGTGGCTTCGCACAGTTTGCAGGCAATGCAGCGCTCCTCCCCATTGGGGTAGCGCCGCAAGGCATGCTCACCCCGGAAACGGTGGGACAGGGGCCCTTTTTCATACGGGTAGTTCAGCGTGACTTTGGGCTGGAACATCATACGGAAGGTGGAGACCATGCCCGCGGCCAGTTCCTTGAGCAGAAAAGACCGCAATGTGGTGCCAAGAACGCTCATGAGTTTACCCCTCCCATGTGAGGCAGCAGGCCTGTTGCCATAAGGAACCCGGCCGTGCCGATCATCCACAGCAGCGAGAAAGGCAGGAACACCTTCCACCCCAGCCGCATAAGCTGGTCGTAGCGATAGCGCGGGAACGTGGCGCGCACCCAGATAAAGACAAACAGGCAGAACAGGATTTTAAAAATCAGCCACAGTGGGCCGGGTATCCATGTCAGCGGCGCAATACCCAGAGGCGGCAGCCAGCCACCAAGGAACAGAATGCTGACCATAGAGGACATCAGGATCATGTTCGCGTATTCGCCCAGAAAGAACAGGCCGAATGCGAGCGATGAATATTCCACAAAAAAGCCTGCAACCAGTTCGCTCTCCCCTTCGGGCAGATCAAACGGTGCGCGGTTTGTCTCGGCCAGAGCGGAAATAAAGAACACGATAAACATGGGGAACATGGGCAGGCAGAACCACACATGCCGTTGCGCCAGAACAATATCGTTCAGGTTCAGGCTGCCCACGGCCAGCAGAACGGACACAATGACCAACCCGATGGAAACCTCGTAGGAGACCATCTGTGCTGCCGAGCGCAAACCACCCAAAAACGCATACCGCGAATTGGAGGCCCACCCGGCAATAAGCATGCCGTAAACCCCAAGGGAGGACATGGCGAGCAGATACAAAATGCCAACATTGATATTGGCAACCGCCAGACCATTGCCTGTTGGAATAACCGCCCACGCAGCCATAGCGAGAGAGAAGGTGAGAAACGGCGCAAAAAGGAACAAAGCCCGGTTAGCCCCTGCGGGAATAACCGTTTCCTTCATGATCATCTTGATCGCGTCGGCAAAGGCCTGCAACAGGCCGAATGGCCCGTTTACGTTTGGCCCACGGCGGCGCTGCATGGCGGCCATTACCTTGCGTTCCATTAACGTCAGGTAGGCAACGCCAATAAGCAACGGCACCAGCACCGCCAGCGTTTCCAGCAGCATCAGCAGGATCTGGCCTGCAAGGGTTTGGTAGAAAAAATGTGCCATTGCCCTTACTCCGCTGCGACCGCAGGTGCCGCGCCATAGACTTTTGAACACTCAGCCATGGTCGGGCTTGCGCGGCTTATGGCGTTGGTCTGGTAATAATCCTGAATAACCGGGCGCAAAGGCGTGGCCATAACCTCGCCTTCGCGTGCAGATATCAGGCCCGCATGCGGCTGCCCCTCCCCTGCCACACGCTGTGCAGGTTTGTCCGCCTGTGCAAAAACCGGGTTGACCTGCGCCATGTGTGCACGCAGTTGCTCCAGCGTGTCATACGGCAGGGTATGGCCGAGCACTTCGGAAAAAGCCCGGATAATCCGCCAGTCCTCCCGTGCCTCCCCCGGGGCAAACACCGCACGAAACGCCCGCTGCACCCGGCCTGCGGTGTTTACGTATGTTCCGGCTTTTTCGGTATAGGCGGCACCGGGCAGAATAATATCCGCCCGCGCTGCCGCCGCATCGCCGTGGTGGCCCAGATACACAACAAAGGTTTCGGGCGGGATACGGTCCAGTTGCACATCATCAGCACCGAGCAACCAAAGAATTTCCACACCACCACGGAGCATGCTTGCTGCGTCACACCCATGGGGGCCGGGCAGAAAGCCAAGGTCCAGCGCGCCAACGCGTGATGCTGCGGTATGCAGGATGTTCAAACCCTGCCATTGCGGGGTTATGGCCCCGCAGGCATGGGCAAGTTTGTGGCAGGCTGCGTAAATTGCCGGTGCGTCCCGCCGGGTCAGGGCTGAATGCCCCACAATAATCATGGGGTTTTTAGCGTTTTGCAAAACCTCGGCAAACGCATTTTTCCCACTCAGAATATCCGCCAGCACTTCTGGCCCACTACCAAGCACACTCACGTCATACGTCATGTCTGCCGTAGGTGTGCCGATCATCCCAATGGGGAAACCACCCCGGCCTGCATCCACAAACCGTTTGCGAATGCGCGCATTCAGCACTGGGGCTTCATGCCGGGGCATGGAGCCAACCAGCAACAACGCATCTGCCTGATCAATCCCGCTTATGTCGCTGTTGAACAGATAGCCAGAGCGCACACTGGTATCATACCATGCACCATCTGCCCGGCAGTCAAAATTGGAAGAGCCAACAGAGAGCAAAAGGTCTTTAATTGCACACAGGCTTTCCGCATCGCACAGGTCCCCGGCAATCGCGCCGATCTTGTCACCCGGAACACCATCAAAGCGTCTGGCCAGCGCAATAAGTGCATCTTTCCATGATACAGAGGAAAGTTTTCCATGCACTCTTACCCATGGCCGGTCCAGCCGCTTGCGCTTGAGGCCATCAATGGAAAAACGTCCTTTGTCAGACAGCCATTCCTCGTTCACCTCGTCATTCACGCGCGGGACAATCCGCATGACCTCACCACCGCGTGCCTGAACCTGAATATTGGTGCCCAAAGCGTCCATGACATCAATACTGTCAGTCTTTTTGTATTCCCACGAGCGGGCATGGAACGCGGAAGGCTTGGCCGTTAAAGCGCCAACAGGGCAAACATCAATCAGGTTACCCGAGAGTTCGGATGTCAGGGCCTTTTCCACATAGGTGGTAATTTCGGCGTTTTCCCCGCGTGAGACCAGACCAAGCTCGGGCGTGCCCGCCACTTCGGTGCTAAAGCGCACACAGCGTGTGCACTGAATGCAGCGCGTCATGACCGTTTTAACCAGCGGCCCCAGATCCTTGTCTGTTACCGCACGCTTGTCTTCCTTATAGCGCGAAATACCAGACCCATACCCGTAAGCCTGATCCTGTAGGTCACACTCCCCACCCTGATCGCAGATCGGGCAATCCAGCGGGTGGTTGATGAGCAGAAACTCCATAACAGCCCTGCGGGCACGGCGCACAACCTCGGTGTCCGTAAAAATCTGCATCCCATCAGAAACCGGGAACCCGCAGGATGCAACCGGCTTGGGGGCACGCGCCACTTCCACCAGACACATCCGGCAGTTCCCCGCAACAGACAGGCGCTCGTGGTAACAAAACCGCGGAATTTCCTTGCCTGCCGCCTCGCAGGCCTGCAAAGCACTGGAACCGGGTGCGACATCAACCGGCGTGCCATCAACTATTACCCTGACCATTGCCGTTACTCCACTGCTGCCGGAACGCCACCGGCGGGAACCTGCACCAGCCCGGTACTGCCATATGCGGCTTTGTACTGGCGGATCCGTTCTTCCATTTCCGGGCGAAAATGCCGGATCAGACCCTGTATGGGCCATGCTGCGGCATCGCCGAGCGCACAGATCGTATGCCCTTCAACCTGCCGTGTGACCTGCTCCAGCAGATCAATTTCTTCAATATCCGCACGCCCCTGCACCATCCGGTCCATCATGCGCATCATCCAGCCCGTGCCTTCGCGGCAGGGAGTGCACTGACCACAGCTTTCGTGTTTGAAAAACTTTGAGAACCTTGCAATGGCTTTTATAATATCGGTCGATCTGTCCATAACAATCATACAGGCCGTACCTAGGCCGGAATGCTCGGCACGCAGGCTGTCGTAATCCATCAGAACGGTTTCACAGACCGATTTGGGCAGCAGCGGCACAGAACAGCCACCGGGAATAACCGCCAGAAGGTTATCCCACCCCCCACGCACACCGCCGCCGTGCTTCTCTATGATGTCCTTGAGCGGCACACCCAGTTCTTCCTCAAACACGCAAGGTGTATTAACGTGGCCGGAAATGGCCATGAGCTTGGAACCCGCGTTATTCGGGCGTCCAAGCCCGGCAAACCAGGCTGCCCCACGCCGCATGATGGTGGACGTAACCGCAATGCTTTCCACATTATTAACCGTGGTCGGGCAACCATAAAGCCCTACCCCTGCGGGGAATGGCGGCTTCATGCGGGGCTGGCCTTTTTTGCCTTCCAGACTTTCCAGCAAGGCGGTTTCTTCACCACAGATATAGGCACCTGCCCCTCTGTGGATACGGAAATCAAAATCCCAGCCGCTGCCTGCTGCATTTTTACCAAGCAGCCCTGCGGCATAGGCTTCATCAATAGCGGCCTGCAGACGCTCGGCCTCGCGGCAGAACTCCCCACGGATGTAAATGTAGGACGCATGCGCCCCCATCGCAAAAGATGCGATCAGAGCACTTTCGATCAGCTTATGCGGCTCATGGCGCATAACCTCCCGGTCCTTGCAGGTGCCGGGTTCGGATTCATCTCCATTGATAACCAGATAATGCGGCCGCCCGTCGGACTGCTTGGGCATGAACGACCATTTTAACCCGGTGGGAAAACCCGCCCCACCGCGGCCACGCAGGCCAGAGGCCTTCATTTCCGCAATAATGGCGTCCCGGCCTTTGGCAAGAATATCTGCCGTGTTAGCCCAGTCACCCCGCTTGCGGGCTGCCTCCAGCCGCCAGTCATTCTGCCCGTAAAGATTGGTGAAGATCCGGTCCTTGTCAGCCAGCATGGCCGTCTCTCCTATTCCTGATCCGCCGTAGAGGATGATAGCAACGTTTTGCGCCCACCCTCGGGGGCCGAAACATTACGGTCGATCATGGGGCCGGGCGTGGGCCTGCGCCCGGCCCGCAACTCGGCTATGACCTGCGCCGTGCGTTCGGCGTTCATATCTTCATAAAAATCATCATCGACCTGCAGAATTGGAGCGTTGGCGCAGGCACCAAGGCATTCCACTTCTGTCATGGTAAACAGGCCATCTGCACTGGTTTCTCCAAAATGCTGGATACCTGTCGCTTTCTGGCAGGCTTCCACCACATCATCAGAGCCACGCAGCCAGCACGGTGTGGTGGTGCAGACCTGCAAATGGTAACGCCCGATGGGACGCGTGTTGAACATGGTGTAAAAAGACGCCACTTCGTAAACCCGCATGGCCGCCATACCCAGACGCTGGGCAATAACATCCATGGCCACCACGGGCACCCAAGCACTCCCGGTTACCCGCCCCATCTGCCGCTGCGCAATATAGAGCAGGGGCATAACAGCACTTGCCTTGCGCTCCTCCGGATATTTGCTGAGAACACCAGCAATTTCCGCTTCTGATGCAGAATCGAATACAAAGCTGTCCGGCTGTTCTGCCGGTGTCCAGGCTGTGCTCATCGATCAACTTCCCCAAACACAAGATCAAGCGACCCGATAATGGCCACCATGTCAGCCAGCATACCGCGGCGTGAGAGTTCATCTATGGCCTGCAGATGCGCAAAACCCGTTGGCCGGATTTTGCACCGATACGGCCGGTTGCTGCCATCAGCCACCAGATAGACCCCAAACTCCCCTTTGGGGCTTTCCACCGCCGTGTAGGTGGAGCCTGCAGGCACATGGTAGCCTTCGCTGAACAGCTTGAAGTGATGGATCAGGGCCTCCATGGAGCGCTTCATGTCCGCTCTGGGGGGCGGGCTGAACTTGGGGTCCTGTATTTTAATGTCACCCGGCTGCATCTGGCTCAGGCATTGCTCGATAATCTTGACGCTTTCACGCATTTCAGCAACGCGCACCAGATAGCGGTCGTACGAATCACCCTGCCGGGTCACGGGCACATTAAAGTCCACCTTATGGTAGTTGTCATAAGGCTGGTTGCGCCTGAGGTCCCACGGCACGCCAGATGCACGCAGGCACGGACCACTAAACCCCCAGGCCAGAGCCTGCTCGGTTGTAAAAACGCCAATGCCAACCGTGCGCTGTTTCCATATCCGGTTTTCGGTCAGCAGGCCTTCCAGTTCATCAATCCAGGCGGGAAACTCCTTGGCCCACACCCCGATCCGGTCTTCCAGACTTGCCGGAATATCCCGCGCAACACCGCCGGGACGAAAGTAATTGGCATGGAAGCGCGCGCCGGATGCGGCTTCGTAAAACTCCAGAAGTTTCTCGCGCTCTTCATATCCCCACAAGGCCGGGGTTACCGCACCGCAGTCCAGCCCCATCGCGGTCAGATTGAGAATATGGTTTAAAATACGGGTAATTTCCGCAAACATGACGCGCAGCCACTTGGCGCGTTCTGGAATATCAATTCCCAGCAGTTTTTCCGTGGCCAGAGCAAATGCCTGCTCCTCGCACATGGGGGAGACGTAATCCAGACGGTCAAAATACGGCAGGGCTTTTTGATACGTCTTGTATTCAATCAGCTTTTCCGTGCCCCGGTGCAAAAGGCCGATATGCGGCACGGCGCGGGCAACAAGCTCCCCTTCCATTTCCAGCACCAGACGCAACACGCCATGAGCTGACGGATGCTGGGGGCCAAAATTGAGAGCGTGGGAGTCAATCTCGACAACCTTCTTCTCAATTTCCAAAGCTTTATCATCTGGCAAAAGGCTTTGAGGAATATCTTCGCGCAGGATCGTCTGCGCAAACGTGAGAGATTCGGTGTTATCCTGTTTTGTCATCAGGAGGACCTCTTCATACCCTGCCGGACTTCGTGCGCTTTTTCATCTCCCGGCAGGGTCAGCATGCCTTCCCACGGAGAAACAAAATCGAAATCACGGAAATCCTGCGTTAACGAAACAGGCTCTTTAACAACCTGCCTGCGCTCCGCGTCATAACGGACCTCTTCATACCCGGTCAGCGGGAAGTCCTTGCGAAGCGGATGCCCCTCAAACCCGTTATCGGTCAGAATACGGCGCAGATCGGGCTGGCCGGAAAACAGCACGCCAAACAGGTCGTAGCACTCACGCTCCCACCATGTTGCACATGGCCAGAGATGATGCACCGATGGCACCGCCGCGTATTCATCTGTGCAGACCACAACCCGGATACGACGGTTATAGGTAACTGACAGCAGGTTATAGACCACCTCGAACCGCTGGGCACGCGCAGGAAAATCCACACCGCACAGATCCATCAACTGCTCGAACCTGTAGCGCGGATCATCACGCAAAAGGGTAAGGAACGGCACCAGATGCTCACACGTCGTGTGCACCACCAGTTCCCCCTTCTCCACCGCCGCGTAGGACACATGGGGCTGGGAGGCAAGGAACGTAAACGCCAGAGAGGACAACTGCCCTTCCAGCCGGGCCTGTCTTGGATTTACTGAAATATCAGCCACGGAGAATTGTCCCTGTCCGACGAATTTTTTTCTGGAGCAGCATAATGCCGTAAATGAGCGCCTCGGCCGTTGGCGGGCAGCCCGGCACATACACATCCACGGGAACAATGCGGTCACACCCACGCACAACGGAGTAGGAGTAATGGTAATACCCCCCGCCATTGGCGCATGACCCCATGGAAATAACCCAGCGCGGCTCGGCCATCTGCTCATACAGGCGACGCAATACTGGGGCCATTTTGTTGGTGAGTGTGCCTGCTACAATCATCACATCCGACTGACGGGGCGACCCGCGTGGAATAATACCCATGCGGTCCAGGTCATAACGCGGCATATACGCGTGGATCATTTCCACCGCGCAGCACGCAAGCCCGAAGGACATGGGCCACAGACTGCCCGTGCGCCCCCAGTTAACCAGCTTATCCAGACTTGCAACCACAAAGCCCTTTTCAGCCAGAACACCGGTAATGCCGCGCACCACCGCATCCTGCTCAGGCCCCGGCGGCAGAGCCTCCCTGTTCCACATAATGGCGTTTTCGTCGTGATGTGTGGTCATGCTGGCGTCCTCTCTCAATCCCAGTCCAGCGCGCCTTTGCGCCATTCATACAAAAAGCCGATCCCCAGCACGGCCAGAAAACCAAGCATGGACAAAAAGCCAAACAGCCCGATCCGCCCCAGACTGATCGCCCAGGGGAACAGAAATGCGACTTCCAGATCGAAAATAATGAACAGAATGGCCACCAGATAAAACCGCACATCAAAGCGGCGTCTGGTGTCATCAAAAGGACCAAACCCGCACTCATACGCCGTGAGCTTCTCAGGATATGGTTTTTGGTGCCCGCTCAACAGGGCCATACCGAGCATTGCGGCCGCGATAACAACCGATACGCAACCAAAAATCAGAACCGGGGCATAATCGCCTAGAACAGACTGCATGGAAAATTCCCGCACGCATGAAAAGCTTGTAATAAGCTGTTTGATGCAGTCACCCTAGACCCGCAGCAGGCAGACGGCCATGCACGAACGCGTTGGGTTGCGGCCACTTTGTTGTGAGTGGTATTTTTTTGGCAGGGGGAAAATCAGGCTTCCCTCGCGGGGGAGGAAGAAGCCAAAAAGCAGGGTATTAAACCCTGCTCCACAACATAAACTGTTGGATATGGTGGGCGATGACGGGATCGAACCGCCGACCCTCTCGGTGTAAACGAGATGCTCTACCGCTAAGCTAATCGCCCGCGCCCTATGTGTCACAAAACAAAACGGCCGGCAACCTCTTTTTTAAAAGAAATTGCCGGCCGGTCTGAAATAAAACCTGAAGGGGGATTATTTGCTAACAGCGTCCTTCAGTGCCTTGCCCGGCTTGAAGCGGACAGAGGTAGAAGCCGGAATATCAATTTCCTCGCCGGTACGGGGGTTACGACCTTTGGCAGCCTTGCGGGTTGCGGTCACAAACGTGCCAAAGCCCACCAGACGCACTTCCTGCTTTGTGGACAGAGCTTTTTCAATCGCACCGAATACGGCGTCGACCACTTCTCCGGCCTTAGCCTTCGGCAGGTCAACGGCCTCTGCTACTGCTGAGACGAGCTCCTGCTTGTTAAGCGGCTTCTCCATCTTACGCCTTTCACTTTCTTTCAATTCATAGGAGCGGCGGGCGGGTTTCGTCCGCCTCTCCGCTGCCTGAACGCACTATGAAGCCGTTTTTTCCTACGTCAACCAAGCAAACGCAAACTTCGGTCTTCTCGTGCATTTTGGTTAATGTGGCAGCACAGGAACAACTGTCTGTGCGCCATTGGCGGGCACTGTTTCGGGCACATCTTCCCAATGAATTGGCGTGGGCTGGCTGACCAGCGCGCGTGCCAAAACTTCGTCCACATGCGAAACGGGTACAATTTCCAGATTCTTCTTCACGCTGTCAGGAATTTCCGCCAGATCCTTCTCGTTTTCCTGCGGAATAAACACCGTACGAATACCCGAACGAACAGCCGCCAGAAGCTTTTCCTTCAGCCCTCCGATAGCCAGAACACGCCCTCTGAGTGTTATTTCACCCGTCATGGCAACGTCACGACGGACGGGAATACCGGTCAAAACACTTACCAGAGATGTCACCATGGCAACCCCGGCGGAAGGACCGTCCTTAGGAGTCGCACCCTCGGGCACATGCACATGAAAACTGCGCTTGTCGAAGATCGTTGGCACGATTCCAAAACTGGCCGCCCGACTCCGCACAAAAGAGAACGCCGCAGAGATGCTCTCCTTCATGACGTCGCCCAGCTTGCCAGTTTCGACAATGCCACCCTTGCCCGGCACCATAACGCTCTCAATGGTCAGGATTTCCCCGCCCACTTCGGTCCAGGCCAGACCGGTTACAACACCGACCATGTCCTCCGCTTCGGTCTCACCGTAGCGGAAGCGCTGCACGCCTGCGTATTTTTCCAGATTACGCGCCGTAACCGCGACCTTTTTGGCCTTACCGGTCACAATCTCCTTCACCGCCTTGCGGGCAAGCTTGGCCAGCTCACGCTCAAGGTTACGCACACCGGCCTCACGCGTGTAATACCGGATAACGTCACGCAGAGCATCCTCACTGATCGACCATTCACCCGGCTTGAGGTTATGCGCCTCAACCTGCTTGCTGATGAGGTGGCGCTTGGCAATCTCGACCTTTTCATCCTCCGTGTAACCGGAGAGGCGAATGACCTCCATACGGTCCAGCAGCGGCTGGGGCATATCCAGACTGTTGGCCGTTGTCACGAACATGACATCGGACAGGTCGTAATCGACCTCCAGATAATGGTCAGCAAACGTGCCGTTCTGTTCAGGGTCCAGCACTTCCAGCAGGGCCGATGCCGGGTCACCCCGCCAGTCGGACCCCAGCTTGTCGATTTCATCGAGCAGGAAGAGCGGGTTGGACACCTTCGCCTTTTTCATACCCTGAATGATCTTGCCGGGCATGGAGCCGATATAGGTGCGGCGGTGCCCACGAATTTCGGCTTCATCCCGCACGCCCCCCAGAGACATGCGCACATAATGCCGCCCCGTTGCCTTGGCGATGGAACGCGCGAGGGAAGTCTTGCCCACACCCGGAGGCCCGACAAGGCACAGAATCGGGCCCTTGAGTTTCTGCGCACGGCTCTGAACCGCCAGATACTCCAGAATGCGTTCCTTGACTTTTTCCAGCCCGTAATGATCGGCGTCCAGAACTTCCTCTGCCTCAACCAGATCATGACGCACTTTGGTCCGCTTTTTCCACGGAATGCTCAAAATCCAGTCAAGGTAGTTCCGCACAACCCCGGACTCGGCGGACATCATGCTCATGCCGCGCAGCTTCTTCAGCTCGCTCAGAGCTTTTTCGCGCGCTTCCTTGGAGAGCTTGGTCTTGGCGATCCGCTCTTCAATTTCGGCCGTTTCGTCCTTGCCGTCCTCACCTTCGCCGAGTTCTTTCTGAATGGCCTTGAGCTGCTCGTTCAGATAGTACTCGCGCTGTGTCTTTTCCATCTGGCGTTTGACACGGTTGCGGATTTTCTTTTCCACCTGAAGCACATCTATTTCTGCTTCAATGTGGCCGAAAACCTTTTCAAGCTGCCCCTGCACGGTGGGGGCCTCCAGAATTTCCTGCTTTTCTGAAATCTTGAGCGAGAGGTGACTCGTCACCGTATCTGCAAGCTTGGACAGATCATTGATCTGGTTAAGCGAGACCAGAACCTCGGACGCAATTTTCTTGTTGAGCTTCATATACTGCTCAAACTGCGACACGATGGAGCGGCCCAGAGCCTCGGCTTCCGGCCCAATAGCCGCCTCGGCTGGCATTTCCTCAATATCGGCTTCGAAGTGGCCATTGACCTCATGCAGCGCCTTGACGCGCACACGGCGAACCCCTTCAACCAGCACCTTGACCGTGCCGTCGGGTAGCTTGAGCAGTTGCAGGATCGTAGACAACGTACCAACCCGATAAATATCATCAGGCGTGGGGTCATCCTGTGCTGCGTCTTTCTGGGCGACCAGCAGAATGTGCCGGTCGTCTTTTGTAACCGAGTCCAGAGCCCGTACAGATTTTTCCCGCCCGACAAACAGCGGAACAATCATGTGGGGGAAAACCACAATATCGCGCAGCGGCAGAACAGCCACATGGGCACACTTGGTGTGGGTTTCCGTAACAGTTGCGTCAACCGCAGGAACAGACTGTTCGGACACGGCCGAAACTGCCTGATCGTTCTTGCGCCTGCGTCGTGGTGCCGGTTTTTCGTTATCAGCCATCGTCATGACCTCCCGATAAGGACGATCGGTGCGGGGCACCCGCCAAGCGGCATACCCCTGCACTGAAGAAGGTACCCCCGAAAGGGGACACCCCCGTGTTTCTCTTATGTTGTTATGCCCACAACCCGGAACAATAGGGCAGAGGCAAGAACAGCACGAACAGGTGACCCGCTCGTGCTGCTTACGCCAAAACTCCAATCTGCCTTAGGCGGATTGCTCTGCTGGTACGTCTTTTTTCTTGCCGTAGACATAGACCGGATTGGCTTTCCCATCCGCCACATCCCGGTTGACAACAACCTCCTCGACCGTATCCAGCCCAGGCAGGTCAAACATGGTGGACATGAGAATGCTCTCCAGAATGGAGCGCAACCCACGGGCACCCGTCTTACGCACAATGGCCCGGTCCGCAATTGCCTTGAGCGCATCCTCGGTAAAGGACAGTTCAACGTCCTCCATCTGGAAAAGGCGCTGGTACTGCTTGACCAGAGCATTCTTAGGCTCGGTCAGGATCTTGATAAGTGCTGCCTCATCCAGATCACCCAGCGTTGCCAGCACAGGCAGACGCCCGATAAATTCGGGGATAAGGCCAAACTTCATCAGATCTTCGGGTTCAACGTCATGCAAGATCTCGCCCATGCGGCGGTCATCGAGCGAACGGACATCGGCCCCAAAGCCAATACCAGTCCCCTTACCCCGGGCCGAGATAATCTTGTCCAGACCGGCAAAAGCCCCACCGCAGATAAAGAGCATGTTGGTCGTATCCACCTGCAGGAACTCCTGCTGCGGATGCTTGCGACCACCCTGCGGGGGAACAGAGGCAACAGTGCCTTCCATCAGCTTGAGCAGGGCCTGCTGCACGCCTTCCCCACTCACGTCACGCGTGATGGAGGGGTTGTCCGATTTTTTGGAAATCTTGTCGATTTCGTCAATATAGACAATCCCGCGCTGGGCGCGTTCCACGTTGTAGTCGGATGCCTGAAGCAGCTTGAGAATAATGTTTTCAACATCTTCCCCCACATACCCTGCTTCTGTCAGGGTTGTGGCGTCTGCCATTGTAAAGGGCACATCCAGAATGCGCGCCAGCGTCTGGGCCAGCAACGTCTTGCCCGAACCCGTAGGCCCGATAAGCAGGATGTTGGACTTGGCAATTTCAACCTCGCCAGCCTTAGTTGCCTGCGACAGACGCTTGTAGTGGTTATGCACCGCTACGGAGAGCACCTTTTTGGCCTGCATCTGACCAATAACGTAGTCATCCAGAACCTTGCAGATTTCCTTGGGAGTAGGAACACCCT
>JBDNSL010000039.1:0-20606 GCA_047719095.1 Acetobacter sp. | reverse complement strand
AGCATGAGCATGAGCATGAGCATGAGCATGAGCATGAGCATGAGCATGAGCATGATGGTAACGGGGCGGCCTGCGGGCACAAGCACGGGTTTGGCCACCACCATGTGCATACGCCCGCCTCCTTTGGCACGGCCTTTGCCATAGGCATTGTGGTCAACACGCTCTATCTGGCGGCAGAAGCGATCTGGGGTGTTTATGCCCACTCGCTCTCGCTCATCGCCGATGCGGGCCATAACCTGTCCGATGTGCTGGCACTGGGTGCTGCATGGCTGGCCGAATATCTCTCCCGCAAAAGCCCCACTGCGCGCTTTACCTACGGGCTGCGCCGCTCCTCCATTCTGGCGGCTTTGGCCAATGCCATTATCCTTATGCTGGTCACAGGCGGGGTTGCGTGGGAGGCCGTTCACCGGCTGATGGCCCCAACCCCGGTCGCGGGCATGACCATGATGGTGGTCGCAGGGGTTGGTATTGTGGTCAACGGGGCCTCTGCCATGCTGTTTGCTGCGGGGCAGAAAGGCGACCTGAACATTCGCGGGGCCTTTTTGCACCTTATGGCCGACGCCCTGACATCACTCGCCGTGGTGGTGGCGGGGGGGCTTGTGCTGCTAACCCATGTGGCATGGATAGACCCCGCCATAAGCCTTGCCATTTCCGTTGTTGTGGTGCTGAGCACATGGTCCCTGCTGCGGGATTCGCTGGACATGGCGCTGGATGCTGTCCCGCGTGAGGTGGACCCCGGTGCCGTGGAGCGCTTTTTACGCGGAACCCCAGGTGTTGCCGACCTGCATGACCTGCACATCTGGCCCATAAGCACGACCGAGACAGCCCTGACCGTCCATCTGGTCCGCAGTGCCGGGCCAGATGGCGCGGAAAACGATACCCGCCTGCTGGACACACTGGTGACCACCCTGCGCCAGCGCTTTGGCATTGCCCACCCCACCGTGCAGATGGAAACGCCGGACTACGGCCCCCTGTGCCACCTGTCCGACCCGCACACCGTATAACCCCAGATAACAAGAGCCCATGCCCGAACTTCCGCTCCCCAAAAGCAACAGGGGCATTGCCGTTGTCAGCCTGTTTGTCAGCCTTGTTGCACTGGCCCTCAAATACGCGGCCTTTGCTGTTAGCGGCAGCGTTGCCCTGCACGCGGACGCCATAGAAACCATTATTAACGTTGTGGCCGCAGCCGGTGGGCTGTGGGCGCTAAGCGTGGCCGAACGCCCCGCCGACCACAACCACACCTATGGCCACTACAAGGCGGAATATCTGTCCGCCGTGGCAGAAGGCACACTGGTGGTTATTACCGCCTTTGTCATTGGCCGCGAGGCTGTGGAAGGCTGGCTGCACCCCCACCCCACACTGGCCCCATGGAATGGCCTACTCCTGAACGGGGCTGCAACCTGCGTTAATCTGGGCTGGGGGCTGGTCATGCTCCGGGCCGGACAGGCCCGCCACTCCCCAGCACTCATTGCTGGCGGGCAGCATGTGCTGTCCGATGTGTGGACAGGTGTGGCCCTTGTTGCCGGTGTGGCCCTGATCCCGCTGGTGGGCTGGCCACAACTGGATGCACTGCTAGCCGGACTTGTGGCCATAAACGTGCTGCGTGTGGGCTGGGAGGTCATGCGGGACTCCATTGCCGGGCTGATGGATGAAGCCCCCGATACCCAGACACTGGGCGAGATCCGCCAGATTATTACCGCCAACGGGCACGGGGCCATTCAGGCGCACGACATTCGTACCCGCATTGTTGGGGCCATGACCTTCTTGGAATTCCATCTGGTCGTGCCCGGCGCCATGAGTGTGAAGGACGCGCATGACATATGCGACCGGATCGAACACGCCCTGCGCGCACACATGGGCAGCACGCTTGTGCATATCCATGTGGAGCCTGAAAGCTGCGTCAAGCGCGACGGGATAGCGCTGGGCGTGGCACCCACAGCAGCACAAACAGCCAATTAAGGGGCTTTGGCAGAAAAATAGACAGAAATTTATAATAAAAGCCGGTAATGTCTTTCTTCTGCCGCATGGAATGTTAAACTGTGCCGCATCCTTTTTCTTTTTATCAAGAGATGCCTCATGCCCCCCGCGAGCGTGATCCCCACAGCAGAGTCCCTGCGCCATCTGCGTGAACACGCCAAAGCTGGCACGGTAAGCTGGCGGCGCAAGCTTATGTACTGGTCGGGTGCGGCCATGGTGGGGCTGGTGGCCGTGGCCTTTGCCGGGCTGGCAGATAAGGCGGCACACGTGCGTACAGCTCTTGTGCACTTCAACCCCCTGCTCATGCTGCTGGTAACCCCGCTTGGGCTGGCCCTGTCCACGTGGCTGACGCGCACATGGTTCCGTGGCGCACAGGGGAGCGGCATTCCCCAAGCCATTGCCTGTATGCACCTGCATGACATGACCATTGTGGACAAAGTTCTGGCCCTGCGTATTGCACTGGCCAAAATCTGCCTGACCTGCCTTGGCCTGCTCTCGGGCGCGTCCATCGGGCGTGAGGGGCCAACCGTGCAGGTGGGGGCTTCCATCATGCATACCGTGGGCCGCCTTGCGGGGCTGACCGACGTTACCAAACAGCGCGCCCTGATCAAGGCCGGGGGGGCCGCAGGGGTTGCCGCCGCTTTTAACACACCCCTTGCAGGTATTGTGTTTGGTATTGAAGAACTGGCCCACTCGTTTGAGCAGCGCACCAGTGGCACCATGCTGACCTGCGTTGTTATTTCGGGTGTGACAGCCATTGCCCTTGTGGGGAACTACACCTACTTCGGCCACACCTATTCCGCCGTGCCTGTTGGGGCTAGCTGGCTGGCTGTGGTGGTCTGCGGGGTTCTGGGCGGGATCAGCGGGGGTACTTTTTCCGCCCTGCTGGTACGCATCTCACGCGGGATTCCGGGGGCCTTCGGGCGGTTTATCAGCCTGCGCCCCATTGTGTTCGCAGCCCTGTGCGGGCTGGCGCTGGCCATTATAGGCCTGCTCTCGGGCGGGATGACCTATGGCACGGGCTACACACAGGCACGCGACATTATTATGGGGTCCGACCAGTACCCGGTCTCGTTCTTTTTGTTCAAGCTGCTGGCCACCCTTGTTTCCTACTGTTCGGGCATTCCGGGCGGGCTGTTTGCGCCCTCGCTCTCGGTTGGGGCGGGCATGGGTGGGTGGATCGCGCATTTTCTGCCCCACACCACACCCGGTGCGGTGGTGCTGCTGGGTACGGTGGCCTATTTTGCAGCCGTTACCCAATCCCCCCTGACCGCCACCGTTATTGTGATGGAAATGTGCGACAACCAGCAGATCACACTTGCCCTGCTGGCCAGTGCGTTCCTTGCCTTTGGTGTCTCCCGCGCCCTGTGCAGCCATGCACTGTATGGCGCGCTGGCGGTGCGGTTCCTGCGCTCGGCCGCCCCCAAACAAAAAACCCAAAAGCTGGCCACAGCCACCGATACGCACAAAAACTAAGCTTTCTGGCCCATCTGTTACCCCCGTTGTGGGGTAACAGGACCACGCCTCTCTGGTTTCTCCCAATCTGGCGTCCTATATGAGAAGCACGATTGTTGAATTGGAGGCCTACCCTTATGTCTGACGCATCCTTCGCGCCGGAAGACGCTGCCACAAACGCTTTGGACACCCGTGTGCCCGTTACGGTGCTGACCGGCTTTTTGGGCGCGGGCAAGACCACCTTGCTCAACCATATCCTGACCGCCGAACACGGACGCAAATACGCCGTGGTCATTAACGAGTTTGGCGAACTGGGCGTGGACAACGACCTGGTGGTGGATGCGGATGAAGAAGTGTTCGAAATGAACAATGGCTGCATCTGCTGCACTGTTCGCGGCGACCTGATCCGGATCCTGAACGGGTTGATGAAGCGGCGCGGCAAGTTTGATGGCATTATTGTAGAAACCACAGGCCTTGCTGCCCCCGCCCCCGTTGCCCAGACTTTTTTTGCCGACGAGGACGTGAGGGCAAAAGCCAAGCTGGATGCCGTGGTTACGGTTGTGGATGCCTTCAACTTCCTGAACACACTGGCCGAAAGCCCCGAAGCGCGTGAGCAGGTGGCCTTTGCCGATGTGATCATTCTTAACAAGACCGATCTGGTGGATGCTGACCAGATTGCCGCAATCGAGGCGGCTATCCGCAAGATTAACGCCGCAGCCCCCATCCACCACGCCAAAAAAGGCAATGTGCGCCTGACCGATGTGCTTGACCGTGGCGGGTTTGATCTGGCCCGTGTGCTGGAAAGCATGCCCGAATTCCTTGACCACCCCGAACACCACCATGAGGAAGACATTACCAGCGTCTCCCTTACGCTCAGCAAGCCGCTGGACGCGGGGCGCTTTCAGGCATGGATTAGTGCGCTGTTGCAGGAAAAAGGCGGGGACATGCTGCGCACCAAGGGAATTCTGGATTTTGCAGGCCAGCCCGAACGCTTTGCTTTTCAGGCCGTACACATGATGGCCGACGGCAACGCCATTGGCCCGTGGAAGGATGGAGAAGTGCGCGAGAGCCGTCTGGTCTTTATTGGTCGCAACCTTAACAGACCACAGCTGCGCCGTGGGCTTGAAAGCTGCATTGCGGCATGAGCGAGACAAAAGAAACCCTCCTGCGCGGGCTGATTGAAAAGCGCGGTGCCTACAAACAGGTGGAAGGCGAAATTACCGCCTGCGTTGCCTCGCGCGATTCCAGCCGGTTTGCTTTTACCACGGGCGAAGGCGATGTAGTGGTCGCCCACCGGCACGACCTGAGTGCGCCTGCTGCATGGGCTACCTACGCGGTGCATGACGGGCCAGTGCTGGCTTTGGCGGCCGACACACTGGCCGACAGCTTTTTAACCGGGGGGGACGATGGCCGCCTGTGCCGCCTGGACCCCGTGGGTGAAATTGAGGAACTGGCCAAAACACGGCGCTGGGTGGAACATATTGCCACCTTTGTCAGTGACAAAACGGCCCTGATCGCAGCCGCCTCTGGCAAAAATGTGGACCTGCGCGACGCCACGGGCCGCACAGTTGTTCGCACGTTTGAACACCCCACCACCGTGGGCGGCATTGCGTTCGACCCCAAGGGCAAGCGCCTTGCCGCATCGCACTATAACGGTGTGTCTGTATGGTTTACCCAGTCCAAGGATGGCAGCGCACGCCTGCTGGAGTGGAAGGGCAGCCACCTAGGCGTTGCCATGCATCCCGAAGGTGAGGCGGTTGTGACCGCCATGCAGGAAAATGACCTGCACGGCTGGCGGATGGCCGATGGGCATAACATCCGCATGAGTGGCTACCCCACCAAGGTGCGCTCCATGTCCTTTTCCAGCAATGGCAAATGGCTGGCCACCAGTGGTGCGGACGTGGTGGTCATGTGGCCGTTTTTTGGCGGTGGCCCCATGGGCAAACCTCCGGCGGAACTGCCCGGTGCGGGTGGTGCGCTGTGTACGCGCGTTGCCTTCCATCCCTCGCAGGAAGTTGTGGCCGCAGGCTTTGCCAATGGCACGGTTGTGATGATGGAGCCCACGACCCAGCGCGTTCTTCCTGTATCATTGGGGCAAGCTGGCGCGGTGACCGCACTGGCCTACAGCCCCGATGGCTGCACGCTGGGCTTTGGCACAGAAGACGGGGTGATCGGTCTGCTGGATCTGGCAAGCGCCACGTAACGGCAAGCTCCCTCCCCCACCTTGGCCGGGCAGCCGCGCTGTGGTGGGGGCATACTGGCATACTGCAAAACAGCGCTCCCCCTTGGGCCAAAAGGTGGTGAGACAAAGGACAGGAATGATATGACGAACAGGTTCCGGCTCGTGATTATTGGTGGAGGTGTTGCCGGTCTGGCCCTGGCGACCCGTTTGGGCAACACACTCGGCCGCTCCGGCAAACTGGAAATCACGCTCGTGGACAAGGGTTTCAGCCATGTCTGGAAGCCCATGCTCCACTGTTTTGCCGCTGGAACCGCCCGGAACGAAAACGACCGGATTACGTTTGTCTCCCACGCAGCAGCCCACGGCTTTCGCTTTTGTTACGGCGAGATCGCACATCTGGACCGGGCCAACAGGCGCATAACACTTGCCCCGCTGATGGAGGAGAACAACCAGCTCCTGCTGGAAGAACGCCACCTTGATTACGATGCCGTGGTGTTTGCCATTGGCAGCCGCGCCAACGACTTTGGTACCCCCGGCGTTGTGGAACACTGCATGTTCCTCGACAACGTGGTGGAAGCCAACAATTTTAACGAACGCTTCCGCCATGCCATTATTCAGGCCTACGGGCGGGGAACACCGGTGGATATTGCCATTGTTGGCGGGGGGGCAACCGGCGTGCAGCTTGCAGCCGAGTTGCACAAGGCTCTGGATATGGGTGCGCTGTACAACTTTACCCCCATTACTCCGGAAATGCGCGTAACCCTGCTTGAAGCGGGGCCGCGCATCCTGCCTGCCTTCCCCCAAACCGTCTCGGACGCGGCCCAGAAGCAGCTTGAAGCCCTGAAGATTGAGGTCCGCACCAACACCATGGTGAGTGGCGCGGACGAAACGGGGTTTATTCTCAAAGATGGTAGCCGGGTTAACGCGCAGTTCCGTGTCTGGGCCGCAGGCGTTAAAGCGCCCGATGTCACGCGGGACATGGATGGGCTGGAATACCAGCGTGGCGGCCAGCTTACCGTGCAGGCCAACCTGCAAAGCACGGTGGATGAGCATATTTTTGCACTGGGGGACTGCTCCTTTATCAAGGATGCTCCCGTGGCCCCCACCGCACAGGTGGCACGCCAGCAGGCCCACCATCTGGCCCGCCACCTTCCGGGTTATATCTTTAACAAAAAATCTGTGCCTGACTTCAAGTTTCGTAACCGGGGGGCCATTGTCGCTCTGGGGGACTATAATGGCTGGGGCGCATTTGCCGATGGCAAAACCTTTGGCGGTGGCTTTTTAAACGGGCTGAGTGCCCGCCTTGGCCACATGGCCCTTTACCGCCAGCACCAGTTTGAACTTTATGGGCCATTCCGGGGTGCCATTGCCTGCTTTACGGACTGGCTGGACGGGTTTGTACGCCCCCCCGTACGCATGGACTAAGCCCACAACCCCTCCCCCGCCCTATGGGGGAGGGCACTTGCCTGCCAAGAGGGCTGTATTACTCTGGTCTGGTTTTTTCGTGGGTTTTTAAAAAATCCCGGACCATCCCGTTAACCTCAGCCGCCTGTTCAATATGGGGCAGATGGCCAGTGTGGGGCAAATAATGGCACGGCACGGTTAATGGCAACCCCTGTGCCTGAGTGGCAGGCAGAACCCGGTCATCCCTCCCCCATATAATTTGCACCGGGCACGGCGGGCTTTGCAAAAGGGGCCGCAAATCATTGGCCTGTTGGCCGTGGGGGAAGCAGGTTTGTGCAATATCCCGCAATGCCGCACGCGCGCCGGGGGCAGCACGGGCCTGCACCAGAAATTCCGCTACCTTGCGCCCGATCAGCCGCGGGTCATACACGGCCATGCCCATAGCGGCCGCCATATCCGCTACGGTGCTGGCCTCCACAAAACCTGTAATAAACGCCATGTTCACATCCCGGCCCAACCCGGCCGGGGCCAGCAGGGACAGGCTTGCAACCTGTTCGGGGTTTATGGAGCACAAAGACAGGGCAATACCACCCCCAAGGGAGTGCCCCAGCACATGGGCACGCCGCACCCCCAAGCCTGCCAACACATGGCTGGTAACCTGCGCCAGACGCACCAGTGTGGGAGGGTCCACCAATGCGGGGGACTGGCCATGTCCGGGCAGGTCAAACGCAATAACCCGCCTGTTTGTGGCCAATACCTGCTGAGTGAGTTGCCAGTTGGTCGCACTGCCGCCAAAACCATGCACCAGCAGCAAAGGCAGGCCATTGCCCGCCCCCATCTGGCGGACATGCACGGCCTGTCCGCCTAAGCGGATAACAAAGCTTTGTATCGGAACGTCACGCTGCATCATGGTGCCATCATGCCTTTTTTGCGCCCGAGGGGCCAGATCGGGGCAGGCATCTGCTTTTTAGCGGCTAAAAATGGCAGGCAATACGGCCACCAATAAAGCGCGGCTCTCCGGGGATGTAAAAATAGGTTGTGGTGGCCATGCCCCCGCTCTCGGCATAACGCCGGTCCAGAATATTGCGGGCATAGGCCGTAATATCCCACAACTGGGAGGGAGAATGCAGGGTAACGTGTGCGCCAAGCAGAAAATAGGGTGGCAGGCGGTAAAAACCCGTCCCCCCCACGGCAATGGCCTGACTGCCCCTGTATTGCCAGTCCGGCCCAAAATCCAGCCTGTAACCTGTAGGCAGGGGCTGCCGCCACGTGGCACTCCCGTTCAGGGTTAGTTTGGGGGACCCGTTATCCACCCCGCTAAAATTACGCTCTATGGCTTTCCATTGGTTATGGGCTTTGTAATAGGCATTGGTTGCGGCCCGGTCCACGTTAGGAAAGTTCTGAAAATCCCCGCGCTGCCACCCAATGTTCTGCAACAAAAAAAGATGGCCAAAGGGGTGGGCTTCCACCGTACCTTCAAACCCCCAGCTTTCGGACTTGGGGGCATTGGTAATTTCGCTCAGTGGGCCGTAATTGGGGATCAGCACGGTTCCGATAACCTGCTGATTATGAAAATCGTTGTAAAACGCAGCAGCGTTAATGCGCAACCGCCCCGGAACCGGGTCTGATTTAAGGCCCAGTTCGTAGGTTAGAACCGTTTCTGGTTTGAAGGGGTCAAGCTGGGCCTGCACCTGTGTGTTATTGGCGCTAAAGCCGCCGGGCTTAAAGCCCTTGCTCATTTTGTAATATAGCAAAGCCTGCGGCAAAAACTGCCACGAAACCCCAGCCTGCCCCGCAAACTGGTTTGCCGCCGTGTTTTCGGGGCTGAAAACATTGGTGGCACCACCAAATATCTGTGACGTAAGCCCGGTTATGCCCCGGTCATCCAGTTCGTGCAAAAGCCCGGCCCAGATCGTAACATTATGCGGCAGGGCGTAACTGACATTACCAAACTCGGACACGCTCTCCTGATTCATGCCAAAGCTGGTGGCCATCATGTAGCCGCGCGCGGTATAATCCGTGTAGTCAAAGAAAAAACGCTGGTTCATTCGGCTGCGCTGGTAATGGGCCCCCACAACCCAGTTCAGCCGACCGTGCAGGGCCGCACCATTCAGCCGCGCCTCCTGCGTAAACACATTGGCGTCTATGGTGCGGTACGTATCGGCCTGAGAAAGTGCTGTGCCATCCTGATCGGTATATTCGCCCTGTCGTTCGGTCTCAAACGCACTGATAGCGGTAAAGGTGGCGGGGCCAAAATCATGAATGACCCGCAGGTCCACCCCCCAGTACTGGTTGTGCTCGCTGGGTTTAAGCCCAGCCCCACGCCCCACAAGGGCTGCAAACTGCGGACGGGCAGACCACACAGCCTGCCGCCCCATGCCATAGCCGGGCAAAGGCTGCGTGCCTATCAGCCTGTCCACGGGAACAGCCGTGACAACCTGACTGTTGTCTTGCACAAAATGCGCGCCAAGCTGGATGGTGGTGCGGTCATCGGGTTGCCAGCGCAGTTTGCCGCGCACGGCCCACAGGTCCGCATCGCCTAGATGTGCGCCGTTGGTCGGGTTGTACTGCCACCCTCCCCCCTGCCGTGTCTGCCCTGCCAGCCGGAAGCTCCAGCCCTTGGCCAGTGGGCCGGACACATAGGCCTCGCTCCGGCTGCGGGCATAGGAGGCAATGTCCTCCATAGCACCGTAGTGCCATGTGGTGGTCGGGTCGTTTGTACGCAAACGCACCTCCCCCCCCGTGGTGGACTGCCCATGCTTGGTGCCCACCGGCCCCGGCTCCACGGCCGCATCCGCCAGATCAAACATCAGCCCGTTGCTCATGGCGGGGTAGGCAAAGGCCACATCGTCCATATAGGTCAGCACGGGCGGCATGTTGTTTTGCGTAAAATCGTTAAATCCTGCACCGCGCAGGTAAAAATTGGTCGAGGCCGTGCCGTTGATGCTCTGCATGGTCAGGTTGGGGGCCACGTGCTCCAACCCACGCAGGGTGGTTACGTCCCGGTCCCGGAGCAGTTCGGCACTCAGGCGTGTTGTGGCGTCGGGTTCATGCTGGGCGGAGGGGAAGGCAAAATCGGACCTGCGCGCCCCCACATCCACCTGTGTAACACTGCGCGCGGGCGTGGGGGCCGGTTTTGCCGTTGCGTGCCTGCCCGCGGCCACAGCGGGCGCGGGGTGGACTTTGGGGGCAGGCTTGTCTTGTACCGTGGCATTGCTGGCCTGTGCCGGGGTCGCCACAAACAGGCCAAGTGGGGGCAGGCTTACACAGCACAGCATAAGCTGCCAGTGCCCAAAGCCCTTCCTGCGGGCACAACGCGTGGCCAGTGGAAGGCCGTATCCTAACTGCCGGGAAATAATCTGTCCTCCACCACCTATGCGCAACCACTGCGCCAGCCATGCTTTCCCCCCTACAGGGCTGGCTCTGTCATGACGGAAACACCCTGCTCTGCGCAAGGCCGTTCAGCCAAATCCATCCTATTTTTAACAGTTGGCAGGCCCCATCATTGCGCCATTGTGCATAAATGCACCGCCCATGTGTGTAAGGTTTTTTAAGAAAACCTCCGCCCACAAGAGGGTAGGCAGGCATGGGCAAGCTGGCTAAGGTAAGGGCATCACCTTGTGTTTTGTTCAAAAACACGGCCAGCAATCCGTAGTGTCACCAACACATATAATAAAGAACCGGAGTTCCCCTGTGCCAGATATGTCCTTGCGCGCCATTTTCCGCCACACACTTCTGCTTTCCGCCATTGCGGGGGCGGGCAGTCTGGCAGGCCAGTCCCTTGCCGCGCCAACAAACGCGCAGCAGGCAGGGCCACAGGCGGTGCAAGGCGGGTTTGGCGCATGGGGCGTGGACCTTGCCGGGCGTGACCTTGGCGTTGTTCCGGGTAACAATTTTTTCCGCTACGCGAATGGCACCTACCTCGAACACCTTAAAATTCCATCGGACATGACCAGCTACGGCCCGTTTAACGCACTGGCCGAACTCTCCCGCACGCGGGTGCAGAGCATTCTGGATGACCTGTCCGCCCATCCTGTGGCTGTTGCACGCACCACGGAGGAAAAACTGGGCACCTTTTACGCCTCCTACATGGATGCAGCGGAAGTGGAGCGCCTTGGCACACAGCCCCTCCAGCAGGACATGGACGCCATAAAAGCCATAAAGGACATGGCAGGCTTTGCCGCCCTGAGCGGGACTGCCGTTGGCTCGTTCCAGTTTGGCCCCTTCTCTTTAGGGATCAACCCAGACGCCAAGGACCCCACACGCTACGCGCTCACACTTGATCAGGCGGGGTTGGGGCTACCAGACCGTGACTATTACCTAAGGCCCGCATTTGCCGCCAAAAAAGCTGCCTACCAGACGTATATTGAAAAAGCACTGACACTGGCAGGCTGGCCCGAACCGGCCAAAGCCGCCGCCGCCATTGTTATTTTCGAGAGCAAACTGGCCGAGGTCCACTGGCCCCGTGCAGACCTGCGTGACCCACAGAAAACCTACAACCCCATGACCCTTGCGGACCTGAACACCAAAGCACCGGGGTTTGACTGGGCCGCATGGCTGGGCGCATCCGGCCTGCCTGCACAGGACATGGACAAGAGGCACCTGATTGTGGGCGAACCCTCCGCCATTACGGGGGAGGCCCGCCTGCTGGCCGCAACGGACATGGACACCCTGCGCGCGTGGCTTGCCTTCCATCTGGTGGAAAACGCCACGGCCTACCTGCCAGACAGCTTTGAGCAGGCCCGCTTTGTGTTCACCAAAGCCCTGACCGGCCAGCCAACACTGACCGCACGGTGGAAGCGGGGCGTACAGGCCACCAGTGCCGCCATGGGCATGGCGCTGGGCAAGGTGTATGTGCAACGCTACTTCCCACCCGAAAACAGGGTGGCCATGCAAAAGCTGACCACCGACCTTAAAAACGTTTTCCGCGTGCGGCTGCAAAACAATGGCTGGATGAGTGCCGCCACCAAGGAGGCGGCCCTACGCAAGCTCGAGAATTTTGAAATTCAGGTCGGCTACCCCAACAAGTGGCGTGACTACGCCGCACTGGTTGTTAAAAAAGGGGAAGTGTACGAGAACGCGCGCAACGGCGTGGCCTTTGAATGGCGCTACTGGCTGGACCGGCTGGACAAGCCCGTGGACCGCAACGAGTGGGACATGACCCCGCAAACCGTAAACGCCTACAACAACCCGCTGTTTGACCAGGTTGTGTTTCCTGCTGCCATTCTTCAGCCCCCCTTCTTCAACATCAAGGCGGATCCGGCGGTCAATTATGGTGCGATCGGTGGTGTGATCGGCCATGAAATGACCCATTCATTTGATGATGAAGGCCGCCAGTTTGACGAGCACGGCCGCCTGCGCGACTGGTGGACCAAAGACGATGCAGAACGGTTCCAGAAGCTGGCGGACCGTCTGGGCGCTCAATATGATGCGTTTGAGGTACTGCCGGGCGTGCATGTCAACGGCAAGCTGACCATGGGTGAAAACATTGCCGATCTGGGTGGGCTGACACTCGCACTGGACGCCTACCATGCCTCCCTCGAGGGCAAACCCGCCCCCGTGGTGGACGGGCTGAGTGGCGAGCAGCGCGTCTTTTTGGGCTGGGCGCAGGTCTGGCGCGAAAAACTGCGCGAGGAAACCATTCGCAGGCTTGTGGTCACGGACCCGCACTCCCCGCCTGAAGCCCGTGTAAACCTGCCCATGCATAATATTGACGCATGGTACGACGCATGGAACGTACAGCCGGGCGACAAGCTGTACCTTGCCCCGCAGCAGCGCGTTAAAATCTGGTAAAACATCAGGCCCGGCCAGCACGGCAAAACCCGTGTTCCGGGCCATTTCAAGGGCGATCTTTTCAGCCCGTTTGCGCTCATGCGCCCCGTGTTTAAAGTTCTCTCTGGCACCGGGGCTTGAGCAATGGCAAAATAGCAGGCAAGTGGGCTATACCCACGCACACCAGACTCATGCGGGGCAAGGGAGAACTCGGGCAGTTCATGGTCGATAAGCGCAGTTCTTCCACAGGCCAGCATGCCCCCCTGCCCAACAGGCAGGAACCCCGCCTGCAACCCGCACGTACTGCTGCGACCACCCCCCTCCCCACAGAGGAGGCCACGGGGCAGAGGTCGCGGCTGTTCCCGTTCATGCCTGTGCCCAAAGCACCGGGCAGTCCTGTGCGCGGCTCCTCCACCCCCCTGATCCGCAAGGACATTTACGCAGACCCCACACTGGGGCCGGTCTTTACCGCCTCGGCCCTTGCGCATTTTTTGTTGCTGGCAGCCCTTTTGTATCAGGCCACCCACCACGGGCAGACCGGCTCTCCCCAGTCCAGCCAGTCCTCCTCGGTGGAAATGGTTTTCTCCCAGCCAACGCCCTCCACCGGCATGGTTGGCCCCCACTCGCCCGATGCAGGCGGGGGTAACGCCGCACCGCAGGCAGCCCCCCCCCCTCCGGCGGAGCAGCAGCCCGACACCCAGACAGCCCCACCCGAACCAAGCGAAGCCGCACCAGACGTGCCCCCCTTGGCCCAATCGGACGATGGCCTGCCCAAACCGCAGCCAACACCCCAGAAAATACGCCCCACGCCGCACAAAACCACGGCCAAACAGGCCAGCCACGCAGCACCCCACCAGCATGCTACCCAGCAACTGCCCAAAAACCTTCAGTCCCTGCTCCAGCACCCTATGGACTATTCGTTTAACGAGGCCCCGGCCCCACGCCGCACCAACCGTGGCCGCCCCGGTGGCTCCTCCGCCCCGCTGGACCTGTCCATTGGCCCCATGGTGGAAAACGGGCAACTGAACGCCCACTATGCCTCGCGCACAAGCGTGCATGGGGTTAGCAGCGATTACGGTGCGGAAATTGACGCATGGATCCAGCGCCACCTGTACTACCCCCCCGATGCCGCCGCCCGGGGCGAGGAAGGTAGTACGTCCGTGCATGTCATTCTGGACCGCTCAGGCCATGTCTTTAAAGTGTTTGAGACCGGGTCTTCTACCGAAGCACTGGATGCATCAACCATCGGCATGTTCCAAGGGGCACAGCTTCCGCCTGTTCCACCGGACATGAAGGACAAATATATTAACTTCGATGTTACGGTGAATTACATCCTGATCCGCAACTAGGCGCCCCCCCGCACCACCTGTGGGTGGTGGTGTCGCGGCTGGTGTGTGGGCAGGACATGCGGATCACATAAAACTGAGGAGGCATCCTCGGGGCAATTCTGCTTATCTGGCAAACCAGACCAAGCCGCGCCAGACGGCCCAAAACGATTGAGGACATACTTGCGATGCCACGTTCATCCAGCTCAGATCTGCCGCCAGGTGTGCCCACGATCCGTGTTGTGGCCATGCCAACCGACACAAACCCCGCAGGGGACGTGTTTGGTGGGTGGATTGTCTCGCAGATGGATCTTGCAGCAGGCACAACGGCTGCCTTCCGCGCCAATGGGCGGTGCGTAACCGTGGCCATTAACAGCCTTGTCTTTCTCGAACCCGTTGTGGTGGGGGATGAGGTCAGTATTTACACCAAAATTCTCCGCGCAGGCCGGACCTCGCTGACCATTCATGTTCAAACATGGCGCCGCGCGCGGCATACACACATTACGTCCAAGGTGACGGAAGGCGAGTTTATTTTTGTCGCACTGGACGAACAACGCCGCCCCCGCCCCCTGCCACCGGTTGAAGAAACACTCCCTTCCGCCAGTTGCGAAAACAGCTGACCAGCACTCCCCCACAAGCCCTCCCACATAGGGGCGGGGGCCAACAGCCGCGGGGCCTGCCCATGCTGGGCCATGCCCCCCTGCTCGCGCACACGGCTACCAAGGCCGCCATGCTCGTCCCCGGCATTGCTGGTCTGGCGCGCAGTCTGCCTTGCAAAAAACATGCAAAAACAGCCAACAGGCGCACTTTTTTGCTGCACCCCATTTTGCCAACGCGTCATATGGTTTAAAAAAATCGACCAGCCTATCCGCTCATGTCGTTCTGTCCCCCGTTGGGCCTGAACGCATCATGCGGAAAAAGCCGTCAATGTGGTGTAACAGGAGATCGGGCACATGAAACACTGGCAGATTGATCAACTGCCATGGGACAGATTTGATCCCACCAAGATAGACCCCGAACTGCTGCCCACCATCAAGGCTGCCGCTGTTGTGGAACGCAACAGTGTGGACTACGCGTTGTACCTCAACAGTGTTTTTCGCAACGATCCCGCCTTCTGCGCTGCTGCCGACCATTGGGCGGTGGAGGAAATCCAGCATGGAGACGCACTTGGCCGCTGGGCCATGCTGGCCGACCCGGCATGGAACTACGAGGCCGCGTTCCAGCGCTACCGCGATTTTTACAAAATTCCGCTAGACGTGGACCAGTCCGTACGCGGCTCACGCACAGGGGAGCTGATCGCACGGTGCATGGTGGAAACCGGCACATCCTCCTTTTACTCCGCTCTGGCCGACGCCACGGATGAACCCGTGCTTAAAGCCCTGTGCAAACAGATTGCTGCAGATGAGTTCCGGCACTTCAAGCTGTTTTATGACCATATGCACCGCTACCTGCGCCGCGAAAACATAAGCCTGTGGCAGCGCATCCGCATAGCACTGGGCCGTGTGACCGAAACCGAGGATGACGAACTGGCATCCGCCTACTACACCACCAACGTTGCCGCAGACCAACCCTACGACCATACGCGCTGCATTGCGGCCTACATGGCGCGCGCCATGCGCTACTACCGCCCCCAGCACCTGCGTCGGGTTACAACAATGGTGTTTAAAATTATTGGCCTGCCCCCCCATAGCTGGTTGCAGACAGTGGCCTTTCGCATTTCGGAAAAACTGTTTCTCAGGCGTCGGCAGCGGTTTGCACGCATTGCGGGCATAAGCTGAGGGGGCTTGCCGCAGGCGGTCTGGCGGGTCATCCTCTGCGCGTTCCAACTTCTGGAGAACGCTAGACCATGTTCACGCACATCATGGTGGGCACTAACGATAGTGCCCGCTCTAAAAAATTCTACGATGCCACTTTTGCTGCCCTGAACATTCCTCCCTCGGAAATTAGCGCCAACGGCCGTATTTCCTATGGCAAGCACGAGGCCCGGTTTATTGTAACCCCTCCACTGGATGGCAAGCCCGCAACCCCTGCCAATGGCGGCACAATCAGCTTTCTGGCGGACAACCCCGCCATGGCCGATGCGTGGCACAAGGCTGGCGTGGAAAATGGTGGTACCGCCATTGAAAACCCACCCGGCGTGCGCCAGACCCCCGTTGGCCCCCTCTACCTTGCCTATCTGCGCGACCCGGACGGCAACAAGCTGTGCATTGCCTGTAAAGTGCCTGCATAACCTGCGTTATTCAGCCCAGAGCCATCCCCACAAAACGCATGGTCGTTTTTTGGGGATGGTGCGCGGCAACGGGGCAATGGTGCAACAACAACCATGCGTCCCCACGTCCGCTTTAGCCCAGCATGGTCCGGTCCACAGCCAGACCGGCAGATGCCTGGCAGGTAGGCATCATTTCCACATGGTTAATGTTGACATGCGCGGGTAGCCCAAGCACCCACGCTACGGTCTCTGCTATGTCCTCGGGCAGCAGGGGGGCTGTGCCCCCGTAAACGGCATCGGCCCGGCTTTGGTCGCCCAGCCGGACCTGACTGAACTCACTTCCCCCGCACAGCCCCGGCGCAATGGTGGTGGCCCGGACCTGCCTGCCCAGCAGGTCACTCCGCAAATTACGCATGAACTGGTCCACAAAGGCTTTTGTTGCCCCATACACATTGGCACCAGGGTACGCGTAGGTACCTGCCGTACTGCCCAAAGACACAACATGCCCCCGGTTACGCGCCACCATGCCCGGCAGCAGGGCACGGGTGATCTCCACCAAACCGGTGACGTTGGTTGCAATCATGGTCTGCCAGTCCTGTGGGTTGGTCTGCCACGCCTTTTCCAGCCCAAGGGCCAGACCTGCGTTGTTGACCAGCACATCCACCTCCTGCCAGTCCTGCGGCAGGCTCTGGGGCAAAGCACTTATGGCGGCAAGGTCGGTCATATCCAGCCTTAAAGGCAGGATGCGGCCTGCCTCCACCTGCCCCGCAAGGGCTTCAAGCCGTTCCTGCCTGCGCCCGGTTGCCACCACACGGTAGCCCTCACGCACAAGGCGCAGCGCTATGGCGTGCCCAAACCCGGCAGTGGCTCCGGTTACCAGTGCAACTTTATTTTTTTGCGACATTGAGCTGTTTTCCATTCCTGCCAGAGATCAGCCGACAGCCTATGCCAGCACGCCACCAGAACCAACACCACAGCCTGCTCCACCCACACACAAGCGCATGATCCGCACGGGCTATACGGCTACAGCTCCAAGCAAGCCAGACCCACAGGCATGGAGCAATCAGGGTTCTGGCGTTGTCCGGGCCGCGGCCTGCATAAGTGTCTGGCGCTCATAGGGTTGCAGCAGGTCGGCCAGAGTGGCCTTGTCCAGCACCCCCATAAATGCGCCCAGCGCATTCCCCAGCACACCACGCAGGTGGCAGCCACCATAGAGCAGGCAGGATGCTGGCTCATCCCCATTCCGGGCCATGCAGCCTACAAGGGCCATATCCTCTTCCGTATGCCGCACCACATCGCCTACGCAAATTTCCTCAGGCGGGCGGCCAAGTGTCAGGCCGCCTCCGCGCCCTCTTTGCGTATGCACAAAACCGCCACGCCCTAGATGGTGAATGATCTTGACCAGATGATTTTCAGAAATGCCATACGTCTGGGCCACCTCACGTATGGAAACACGGCGGCCCGTATGAACTGCCAGATAAAGCAGGGTGCGTAGCGCGTAGTCGGTGTACAAAGTCAGGCGCATAACAGAAAAATCTGCTCCAGCAGGCTATGGGTGGCAGGGATGGACAAAAACCAGAACAGGCGGACCCTACCCTGAACGCCGCCCAACGTGCATGGTTTTTATAAAATACGAACCAAGCCCCACGCACACAAGGCCAATCGGGCAGAATAAGGAACAAATGCAGAAAGACGACGAAACATGTGCATTCGTCTACCTTCCACAAAACCATCCACAGGGTTTTCCCGTAATCCGTCCCCCTGCATTGTGGATAAGCCTGATGCCATGACCACGCAATGCGTACAAAAAATGTCTGTTTACTGCGGCTTGTAGCTTTTTTAAGCTTTTATGACACCAAACCCCCTTGACCTCTTACCTGCACAACGAGTCGGTATGTTGCAATTCATCCACAGCCTGATGGGCTAGGCCCATACCCCCAAACCGCTCTCCCATACCCAACCAGCCGATTGCACACAGGCCCAAACGGCTGGCACACTCCGTGCGCGACCACTTCCGCCCCGAGGAGCAAACAAAACCTCATGCAGTTCATTCTTACGTTTTCCTGCCCCGATCAGGCAGGCATTGTTGCTGGTGTCACCACCGTTCTGGCACAGCAGGGGGCCGATATTACAGAGACCCACCAGTTCAGTGACCGCAATACCGGCCGGCTGTTCATGCGGCTGGCTTTTTTCACCCCCGCCACCAACTGCATGGCGGACATAAAAGCCTGCCTTGCCCCCGTAGCCGAACAATTTGGCATGGACATACGCCTGCATGATGCCGCCAGACTGCCGCGTATCATTATTATGGTCTCCCGTTTTGACCACGCCCTGCTCAACCTGCTCTATCAGGTCCGCGTGGGCTGGTTGCGGGCAGAAATTGTGGCCATTGTGTCCAACCATCAGGACAGCGAGGCCACGGCACGTCAGGCCGGGGTGCCCTATTACTACTGGCCGGTAAACCCGCAGAACAAGACAGAGCAGGAAGACAGGCTGCGTGAGCTTGTGCACACCACACAGGCAGACCTGATTGTGCTTGCCCGCTACATGCAGGTTCTCTCAGACACACTGAGCGCGCAGTTCAGCGGGCGGATCATTAACATCCACCACTCTTTTTTACCGTCCTTCAAGGGGGCGCGCCCTTACCATCAGGCTTATGCCCGAGGTGTCAAGCTGATCGGGGCAACCGCGCACTACGTGACCGCCGATCTGGACGAAGGCCCGATTATTGAGCAAGAAACCGCCCGCGTCAGCCACAACCTGTCCCCCGATGACTATATTGCCACGGGGCGCGGTGTGGAATCGCAGGTTCTGGCCCGCGCGGTCAAACTGCATACCGAACACCGGGTTATGCTGAATGGCCACCGCACCATTATTTTTTCCTGACCGCACACACCGGCAAAGCCCTTTTGCTCCAAGGGCCTTGCACCGGATCGGCCACGTCTTTCACACACCGTAGCAGCGTAACGCCAGAAGGCAGTTAGCTTTCACTTTCGTCGGGTTTGCCCCCCAGCACGATGGTCTGATCGGAAATGGAGACATCCGTTACCGCAGGGCGTTCCAGTGCCTCTGTTGTATCGCGGGCAATACCGGCGGTTTTGTCTTTAAGGTCTGCCAGTTCTTCACGCACATCGGACAGAATTTCCAGCAAGGCCGCATGATCTTCCGATGCACGCTGGTCCGCCCCTTGGCTCAGCACCGCACTGCCCACCATAAGGGCGGGAAGGGCCACCAACTGGATACAATTGCTGATATAAAGCAGCGTATTCTGCCACTGCGGCACAATAACTGGCACCAAAGAGAAAACAAAAAACGCATAAACACACCAGATGCTGCCAAAC
This sequence comes from Acetobacter sp., assembly GCA_047719095.1. GTDB lineage: Bacteria > Pseudomonadota > Alphaproteobacteria > Acetobacterales > Acetobacteraceae > Acetobacter. The sequence continues at coordinate 941 of JBDNSL010000039.1, read as the reverse complement.
AGCATGGTCATTTTTACCGCAACGGCTACGTTAATCCGCGTGATAAGGGACTTGGCAATGGTTTCGGGCTTTCTCATGGTGTCTCTTCTTGTTGTTGCGCCGCACAAGGCCCGGTCACCGACCTTGCCGCCTGCTGCGTAACATACTCCACCCACCTTGTCCGCCAGCCATGGCGGGCAGCACAGTTGCCGTGCACCCAACAGATACGTGCCCACAACCCTGACCATATCTCCAGACGCAACAGATGGCTCTACCCCCTAGCCTTCAGGCAAAGCCTTGCGCAAAAACCGCAGACGAAAAAAAGCGGCATGCCCACGTGCCGCATCATCCCGGCGCATAAACACCCCAACCACGTAAGTGCCATCCTGTTCGGGCCTAGCAACATAGGCAGCGTTCTCGACCTGACTGTTATAAACCTCTGCCCCGCCCGGGTCGCGGACCCAAAAGCTGACGCGGGCACTTTTTGCATGCCCCCCGACAAGCAAAAACTGCCCGACCTTGGCTGGCACCTTATACTGCACGACCTCCTCACCCTCGACCGTGCCTGCAACAGTTGCCTCATCACCCTGCGTACGAAAATGCACGGTGCGCTGGTGGGCCTGTGCGTAGCCCCCATACCCTCCCAGCAACACAGCCACCACCAACACTCCTCCCATCCGGCGCATGATGCTCTGCTCCCCTTATGCAGCCTTGTTGTATTCGTGCCTTACGCAGGGCAGGAATGCAGGTTCCCCATACCTTGTCATACACCGCAAACATTTTGCTCGGGATGTTATTTTCATGATTTCGAGCAAAAAATCCGTGCAGGCAGTATGCCCAGAACCAGCCCATAAAAAAACGGGCCTGCCTTACCGGCACGCCCGTTTTTATGGAAAACCAGTAGTAGGGTTTTACCCCTTACTGATCGACGAACTGTTCCTGCCCGACGATGCCCATCTGTG
>JBDNSL010000038.1:0-20721 GCA_047719095.1 Acetobacter sp. | reverse complement strand
GATCATGTCTTCTTTAGACATTGCATCCTTCGTGTATGTTAAAACTGACGGGAGTCTGGTCAGCAGGTATGGTTGAGGGGCGCTTGGCGGTCAAGCATTAGGTGTTTGTTCTGCCAGAGCATCCAGTCGGGCAGAAACGCTAAGGGCGTGGGCTTGCAGCCCTTCCGCGTGGGCCAACGCCACGGCGGAAGGGCCAATCCGGCGCAGGGCATCTGGCCCGCCGGACAGGAATGTGGTGCGCTTCATAAAGTCGTAAATGGACAGGCCTGAGGCAAAGCGCGCAGTGCGTGATGTGGGCAGAACATGGTTCGGTCCGCCCACGTAATCCCCCACGGCTTCGGGGCAGAAACGGCCAAGGAATGCGGCTCCCGCGTGCCGAACATGCACAAACAGAGCCTCTGGATCGTCCACCATCAGTTCCAGATGTTCGGGGGCCAGCCGGTTGGCCAGTTCCACGGCTTCCAGCAGATCGCGGGTAATCAGCACGGCCCCATTACGCTCCCAGCTCGCACCGGCAATGGCTGTGCGGGTCAGCACCTTAAGCTCCGCCTCGACTGCTTGAATAACCGTATCAGCGAAGGCTGCATCGGGGGTAATCAAGGTTGCCTGAGCCAGCTCGTCATGCTCGGCCTGAGCCAGCAGGTCGAGGGCGATCAACCGTGGATCGGACCCCGAATCGGCAATGACCACCACATCGGACGGTCCCGCAATGCTATCAATCCCAACATGGCCAAAAACCTGCCGCTTGGCTTCGGCTACATAGGCGTTGCCGGGGCCAACAATGCGGTCAACAGGGCGAATGGTCTGCGTGCCATAAGCCATGGCTCCCACAGCCTGCGCACCGCCAACGCGGTAGATTTCGGTCACACCGGCGCGGTCGGCGGCGGCAAGGACCAGCGGGTTAATAACCCCATCGGGGGTTGGTACGCACATGGCCAGCCGTTTGACGCCTGCAACCTTGGCGGGAATGGCGTTCATCAGCACGGAGGAGGGGTAGGCAGCCTTGCCGCCCGGCACGTACAGCCCGGCTGCATCCAGCGGGATCCAGCGCATCCCCAGTGTCATCCCCACGTCGTCCGTGTAGCGTATGTCCGAGGGAAGCTGTTTTTGGTGGAAGCTCTCAATCCGTCTGGCGGCAACATCCAGCGCATCCAGCAGTTCAGCACTGACCTGCGATTTGGCCTGAGCAATTTCTTCCGCTGTAAAAGCCAGTTTTTCGGGTGTTACGGGCAGGCGGTCAAAGCGTTCGGTCAGGGCGCAAAGAGCGGTATCTCCTTCCTTGCGCACGGAGGCCAGAATATTGGTTACAGGGGTGGTCACTTCCTGCCCCTGTTCTTCCCGGTTGGTCAGCAGTGCTGCAAAAGCACTTTCAAAACCCGCGTCACGCGTATCAAGCCGTTTCATGGAATCCGATCTGCCTTACACATTATTCTGCAGCGGTCGTGGTTCCCGCAAGCGCTGTGCGAAAGCGGGAAAGAATGCCGTCAATCTGGTCCGGTCGGGTTTTCAGCGCCGTGCGGTTAATAATCAGGCGGCTGGAAACCTGCGCAATGGTTTCGACCTCTTTAAGCCCATTGGCACGCAGGGTGGAACCGGTATCCACCAGATCCACAATCAGGCGGGAAAGGCCCAGCATGGGGGCCAGTTCCATGGCGCCATGCAAATGCACAATAGTGGCGTTAATGCCGCGTGCGGCAAAAAAGCGGCGGGTAATGGCGGGGTATTTGGTGGCAACCCGTACTTCCGACCAGCTGGCCCATTCCTGCGGGTCATGCGGTAGGTGGGCGGGCTGGGCCACGGCAATGCGACAGGCGCCAATGCCCAGATCAAGCGGTGCATAAATTTCAGGGTAGTCAAATTCCATCAGCACGTCAGAACCGCAAATACCTACCTGTGCACCGCCTGCGGCAACAAAGGTGGCTACGTCAAACGAGCGGACACGGACAATATCCACGCCCGGATCTTCAGTGGAAAAACGCAGCTTGCGGCTGCTATCGCCCAGACAGTCAGCGGAAGGGGCCATGCCCGTACCGGCCATAAGTGGGGTAACGGCTTTGAGAATACGCCCTTTGGGCAGGGCTAGAACCATTTGTCCGTCATGGCCCGAACCAAGCGCGTTTGCGGTCTGGCGGTCTGAAAAGGACTGGTTCATGCAAACTCCGGCAGGCAAGGCATTGAAATGCGGCCTGCTCTCCTAGCACAAGGTAGCCGGGAAGAAAAACCGGCAGCCTGCATTCCGGGTAGAAGAAAATCCCTCCCACCCGGAATGACATGCGGGTTTAGCGCTTCCACCACCCGGTACGGCGGCGGGTTGCGGGCGGGCTATCCTCAATCACGATCGGCTGGACCACTGATTCAGCCTTCTCTTCCGTGGTGGAGGCAGGTGCCGCCTTTGCAGCCGGTGCATCTTCCGCACTGGTCGCGGCAGTTTTGCGCGTTGTACGGCGGCGCGTGGGCTTTTTAGGCTCAGCGGATTCCGCCGTCTGGGCCTCGGCAGTGCCTTCCGCCGCGTCCGTTACCGCGCTGGCAGCCGTTGTTTTGCTGCGTGTTGTGCGGCGGCGTGTCGGCTTTTTGGGGGCAACCTCGGCACTGTCTTCAGCATCACCCTCTGGTGCGGTCTGAAGGGCCTCCTCCGCAGTGGCGCTTGCCGCTTCTGCTTTGGCAGTAGCAGTTTTGCGTGTTGTGCGGCGGCGCGTGGGTTTGGCAGGTGCCGGTTCGACCTCTGCCCCGTCCTGTAGAGCGGCTGCCTGTGGGGCAGGGGCGTCTTCGGTCACGCGCTTGGCTGGAGGCGCTTCCTGCACAGCGGGAGCCGGTGCTTTGGCAGGAGCGGGTCTGGGCTGTGCACTGTTTTCCAGCAGTTCAAAAATATCCGGCCCATCTCCAAACGGGTTGGCTGGTGTAGGGCCAGTCCATACAGCCCGTTGTGGCCGGGGTGCAGGGCCTTCCTCAATCATCACGCGCTGCTCAGGGGCCGATTCGCTCCCCTGCCGCTGTACGCGGGAGTGGCGGGTGCGGCGGCGGCCCGGCACAAGGTGGCTATCGGTCGCCTGCGGCTGGGCTGGCGCGGCTGGTGCAGCTTCTTCCGCTGCGTGTGCGCTTTCGGCTTCGTCCGCGTCATCGGCGCTGTCTTCGGTAGGTACGTTCTGCGTACCATTCTGGCCCTGTGCGTTACCATTCCCGTTGCCACCACGGCGGCGACGGCGACGGCGACGGCGGCGTGGCTCTTCATCCCCTCCTACCGCAGTGTCTGCCGTTTCAGGCTGGGCTGCTGGTGCGTTGGGGGTGGCGGCTGCTACCGGCACGTCCACATCAACATCCACATTTTCCACCGGAGGGAGCTGCTGGGCAGCAGGCATCGGGCGGGCATGGGCGCGACGTTCGATGCGGATTTCCGGCGCTGGGAGCGAGTTATCGGGGGAGAACAGCACTTCCATCTGGTGGCGGTGCTCAATATTGGCCAGCCAGTCGCGCTTGTTGTTCAGGATGTAGAATGCAATTTCCGCAGCAACATGCACGGTAATGGCCGATGCACGGCGGCGTGCACCTTCTTCTTCCACCGAGCGCAGGACATGCAGAGCCGAGCTTTCCACGCTGCGGGTCATGCCTGTGCCATTGCAGTGCGGGCAGACCGTAAAGGCGGCTTCCGCAACCGATGGGCGCAGCCTCTGACGTGACATTTCCAGAAGCCCGAAATGGGATATGGAACCAATCTGGATTCGGGCGCGGTCGTGGCGCAGGGCGTCTTTTAACCGGCGCTCGATGGTGGCGTTGTGGCGGCGGGATTCCATGTCAATAAAGTCAATGACAATCAACCCGGCCAGATCGCGCAGGCGGAGCTGGCGGGCCACTTCGTCCGCTGCTTCCTGATTGGTGCGGAAGGCGGTTTCTTCAATATTCCGCTGGCTTGTGGCCTTACCGGAGTTCACGTCAATCGCGACCAGCGCTTCGGTCTGGTTGATGACCAGATACCCGCCCGAGCGGAGCGACACCACGGGGGAGAACATGGCGTCCAGGTGCCCTTCCACATGGTAGTGGGTAAAGAGCGGCTGGTGTTCCTTGCTCCACAGGCGCACTTTTTCGGCGTGCTGGGGCATAAGCATACGCATGAAGTCACGCGCGGCTTTCCACCCGTTTTCGCCGTCCACCACAATCTCGCTCACATCACGCGTGTACACATCGCGGATGGCGCGTTTGACCAGGCTGGCTTCCTCATAAATCAGGGCGGGGGCCATGGACTGGAGCGTATGTTCGCGAATGTCGTCCCACAGGTGGAGCAGGTATTCGCAATCACGCGTAATTTCGGGGCCGGGGCGCTGGGCACCTGCGGTGCGCACGATCATGGCCATGCCGCGCGGCAGGTTGAGGCTGCTGACAATATCACGCAGGCGGCGGCGGTCGGCAACGGAGGTAATCTTGCGTGACACGCCACCACCGCGCAGGGCGTTGGGCATGAGCACACAGTAACGGCCCGCGAGCGAGACATAGGTGGTAAGCGCTGCACCCTTGTTGCCGCGTTCTTCCTTGACCACCTGCACCAGCAGCACCTGACGGCGGCGGATAACTTCCTGAATACGGTAGTTACGCAGGAAACGGGCAATCCGCTTCTGGATCAGCGCTTCCTCACCCGTATCGGTCTCACCACTGACGTATTCTGGCGTGTCCTGCCGGTCTTCGCCATCTTCACGCCCATCGGCATCGGCCGTGTTTGTGGTGTCCTCGGCGTCGGTCTGGCCATCGTGGCCTTCGGCGTCGTCCTCATCGGAGTCGCCTGCGCCATCGTCCATCAGGGTTTCTTCTTCGGCCTGAAGGGCGAGAAGCTTTTCACGGTCGGCTACCGGAATCTGGTAGTAGTCCGGGTGGATTTCGCTAAAGGCCAGAAAGCCGTGCCGGTTGCCGCCGTATTCAACAAAGGCGGCCTGCAGGCTGGGTTCTACGCGAATAACGCGGGCGAGGTAGATATTGCCTTTGAGCTGCTTTTTTGCAGCAGATTCAACATCGTAATCTTCAAGTCTATTTCCGTCCATCACAACAACACGCGTTTCTTCTGCGTGTGTTGCGTCGATCAGCATCCGCTTTGACATAAAAAGAAAAACTCCGGTGCGCTGGTGGCCAGCCTGAGCGGTGCTTTTGCCAACATGGCGCAGCACGGAGCAGGGGCGCTTCCAGCGGGTATAAACAGGCGTGAAATGGAAAACCGAAGGTGCACCCAACGTCCGCTGACAGCCGCGCGCCAGTCCCCGGCAGGCATGCTGGTGCCTGTGGTCTGGCCGAGATACTCAGGGCAATGGGGCGAGCTATGGTCGTGTATCCTTCAATCATCACTTTGCTCGGCTTTCCGGTGTTGGGTGGTGGCGGGGCATGCCGCGCAGACACAACGCCCGAAAAGCTACAGGCAGGGCGCACGGCAGGTACACTAATGCCCAGATGCCATGCACATTAAGCATGACCCAAATACAGCAAGACTGCAAGCTATTCGTAACAAAGGCTTTGGGGTGTAAATGAGTGGTTATTTTTTTGCCATTTTTCGGGCACAGTGTTGAGCAGACAACTCAAGGATAAAGGCACGCTTGATGGCACCGCACAGGCCGGACCATGTTTGGTCGGACACGCACCTGCTGCTCCCTGTACCCCAGAGCCTGTCCGTGCCACGCAGAACCTTCCTGACCAATGTGGCTGGCGGGGTGGTTGGAGCTGGTGTTCTGCTCAGTGCCCCGGCGCGCGCGCGTACGGCGTCCCACGCTACTGCTGTGCACGCACCTGCCGTGGTCGGCCTTGCCCAGCCCCCCAAGCCGCTGGTCATGCTGGACCCGGGGCATGGGGGCAAGGACCCTGGAGCTATTGGTTTTTCCGGCACCTATGAAAAGCACGTGGCAGAGGCCGCAGCGCAGGAGCTTGCACGGCAGTTGCTGGCAACGGGGCGCTACCGTGTGGCCCTTACGCGTTCGAGTGACCATTTTATTCCGCTGGACGGGCGGGTGGACATGGCCCAGCAGCACGGGGCCTCTCTCTTTGTGTCCATGCACGCCGATGCGCTGCACGATGCCAGCGTGCGTGGGGCGAGCGTGTACACCCATGCCCACGGGGCATCGGACAGCCAGACGGCGGATCTGGCCCGTACAGAAAATAGTGCGGACCGGTTTGGTGGTCCCATGGTGCACGGGGCCTCGCCCGAAGTGCAGCGTATTCTGGCCAGTCTGGTAACGGAGGAAACCCGTAAGGGGTCCTCGCATATGGCGCAGGCGGTGGTATCGGCTTTTCAGTCCCGCGTGCAGCTTTTAACGCATCCGCACCGTCATGCCGCGTTTGCGGTGCTTAAATCCGCACAGATTCCCTCGGTTCTGGTGGAAATGGGCTTTATGTCCAACCGGCTGGATGAGGCCGCACTACGGCAGGCCGGGCACAGAGCCATGGTGGCAGGGGCCATGTGCCATGCCGTTAACCTGTATTTTGCCTCTGCTGGTGCGGGGCTGGCAGGCTAGGAGCGTTTTTGGGCGTGTGCTGTTGCAGGGAACGGCAGAAATAGCCTGCGGCCAAATTACTGGCGGCTCACGCCCGGAGCATCAGGATTTTTGAAGAAGGGGAAAGTAAAGCGGGAGGCCAGAAAAGCAGAAGCCCCCTTGCGGGGGCTGCTTTGCTTGACAAATTCCCGGGGGAGAATTTGGTGCCCAGAAGAAGACTCGAACTTCCACAACCTTTCGGTCACAGGTACCTGAAACCTGCGCGTCTACCAATTCCGCCATCTGGGCTCAAATGGCAACCCGGAGTGTTCCGGGCTGGTGAAGAGGCATTTACCCCGCACATATGCTACCGTCAACAGGTAAAATGATTTTTTTTGACGAATTTGTGTCGGCCCCTCCTCTGGCCTGTTGGGGGCGAATGCAACACAGTGCATGGATTGCGTGAAGCGCAAAAGACTGAAGCAAGGGAATGCGGGCATGAGTGGGAACAAGACTGCGGCCGTGCTGGGCGGGAATGGCTTTGTCGGCCAGTATGTTGTGCAGTGTCTGGCGCAGGCCGGGTACACGGTGCGTGTCGCCAGCCGAAGGCCGGACCAGAGTGCCCTGCTGCGGCCCTTGGGGCGGGTAGGGCAGGTTGCGCCCTTTTATGCCTCGGTGCTGGATGACAGCACGGTAGCCTGCGTCGTGCGCGGGGCGGATGTGGTGGTCAACCTTGCGGCGGTTCTGTCCTCCTCCTCCGCGCAGAGCCTTCAGGCGGTCAATGTGGAAGGGGCGGGGCGTGTGGCCCGCCTTGCGGCGGAAGCCGGGGTTGCGCGCTATGTGCACATGTCCGCCCTTGGTGCTTCGGCCGATGCGCCCTCTGCCTACGGGCGGAGCCGTGCCGCGGGGGAAGCGCTGGTCAGGCAGTTCCGCCCGGATGCCTCCCTTGTTCGCCCTTCGGTCATTTTTGGGCCGGAAGACAAATTCTTTAATCTGTTTGGTGCGCTGGCACGCTACCTGCCGTTTATGCCGGTCTATGGGGCAACCACCCGCGTGCAGCCTGTTTATGTGGGGGATGTGGCGCAGGCCGTGGCGCAGTTGGCGACCACACCCGAACTGGCTGGGCGGGAATGGCAGCTTGGCGGGCCGGATATTATGACCATGCAGGATATTGCCGAGTTCGCATTGCAGCAGACGCAGCGTGACAGGCCCGTTATGCGTGTGCCTCTGGCGCTGGCACGGTTGCAGGCAGCGGTGCTGGAGCGCCTGCCCGGCAAGCTGCTCACACGTGACCAGTTGCTCATGCTCTCGCAGGATAATGTTGTGCCGCCAACGGAAACGGGGTTCGAGGTGCTGGGTATTGTGCCGCGCAGCGTGGCGGCCTGTGTGCCCTTCTATCTGGAACGGTACAGGGCTGGCGGCGGTCGGTCCGGGGTTTTTGTTCCACAACGGTAGGTTGGGTTCATAAAGGTCCGGAATGGAACCGATTATTTTATAAAAAATACGCCATTTAACGCTATTCCGGGCCTAAAATTAAAATAGGTAAGTAATGCTGTCTTTTTATCTGGAAGGATAACAGGCACTTTCCCTCCTGCTTGATTTTAGGGGGGCGAGGACTGTCTGCCGCGCCCTTGTTAGCCGGGGATGGCGTATGACAACCAAGATGCTGAAATTTGTCTCCGTTCCGCAAAAGCAGCCGGAAAAACGCACGGCGGCTGAGCGGCGGACGGATTTTGACGAAATTTACAACGACTTTAAGCCCGAGCAGGCGACTGAACAGTCCAGCCGCTGCTCGCAGTGTGGTGTGCCGTTCTGCTCCGTGCACTGCCCGTTGGGGAACAATATTCCCGACTGGTTGATGCTCACAGCGCAGGGCCGACTGGAGGAAGCGTATGGCGTGTCCTCCGCGACCAACACTTTCCCCGAAATTTGTGGGCGTATTTGCCCGCAGGACCGCCTGTGCGAAGGTAGCTGCGTGATCGAACCGGGGTTCGAGAGCGTGACCATTGGCGCAGTTGAGCGGTTTGTAACCGACACGGCGTTCGAGAACGGTTGGGTCAAGCCGGTCAGCCCCATGCGTGAGCGTGCCGAATCCGTGGGGATTGTCGGCGCTGGCCCCGCCGGGCTGGCCGCTGCCGACCAACTGCGCGCGCAGGGCTATCAGGTCCATGTGTATGACCGGTACGACCGCGTGGGCGGGCTGCTGGTATACGGTATTCCCGGCTTCAAGCTGGAAAAGCACATTGTGGCCCGCAGGCACGCACTGCTGGTTGAAGGTGGGGTTGTGTTCCACCTTGGTCAGGGCATTGGCTCTGGCGCGGGTGAACTGTCCTTTGCCGAACTGCGCGGGCGGCACAATGCACTGCTGATCGCAACGGGTGTGTACAAATCCCGCGCAATTGGTGGCCCCGGCGCGGGCCTTGCCGGGATTGAAAAGGCACTGGACTACCTGACCGCCTCCAACCGTCGCTCTTTGGGTGATGTGCTGCCAGAAGATGCACAGGCGCTGGATGCCGCAGGCAAAAACGTGGTGGTGCTGGGTGGTGGTGATACGGCCATGGACTGTGTGCGCACAGCCATCCGTCAGGGTGCCAAATCCGTGCGCTGCCTCTACCGCCGCGACCGCGCCAACATGCCCGGCTCCACGCGTGAAGTGAAAAACGCGGAAGAGGAAGGCGTGCAGTTTGAATGGCTGGCCGCCCCCGAAGCTTTTCTGGGCGACAGCCACGTAACGGGCGTGCGCGCCTCGCGCATGAAGCTGGGCCTGCCCGATGCGTCTGGCCGCCAGTCGGTAGAGCCGCTCGAAGGCTCCTCCTTCACGCTGGAGGCTGATCTGGTGATTGCAGCCCTTGGCTTTGACCCCGAACCCCTGCCGCAACTGTGGGACGAGCCTGCCTTGGCCGCCTCGCGCTGGGGTACGCTCAAGGTGGACCAGAAAAGCTTCATGACCTCGCTGCCCGGCGTGTTTGCGGCAGGCGATATTGTGCGTGGGGCCAGTCTGGTCGTGTGGGCGATCAAGGACGGGCGGGAAGCCGCCCAGAGCATCCATGAGTGGATCAGGGCCGATGCAATGGCTCGTACGGCGGAGCAGGGATAATGGATATGGAACAGTTTTCGCACACTGTTTCCGCTGAAAGCGGTGAAGAGTTTCTCAAGGCGTGGGACGCCAACGTACAGGCGCTGGATGGGGTGTATGACCCGGCGGACGAGCGCGATTCCTGCGGTGTGGGTCTTGTGGCGGCACTGGACGGCAAGCGTCGGCGTGAGGTGGTGGAAGCTGGTATAGCCGCGCTTAAAGCCATCTGGCACCGTGGCGCGGTGGATGCCGATGGCAAAACGGGCGACGGCGCGGGCATTCATGTAGAAATCCCGCAGGAGTTTTTTGCTGACGCCATCACCAGCACGGGCGACCGCCCGAGCGATGGCCCCATTGCCGTGGGGCAGGTGTTTTTGCCCAAGACCGATTTTGTGGCGCAGGAACAGTGCCGCCAGATTATCGAAACCCAGATTCTGGCCTTTGGCTATGGCATTTACGGCTGGCGTCAGGTGCCGATCGACACCTCCTGCATTGGTGAAAAAGCCAATGCAACCCGGCCCGAAATCGAGCAGATCCTTATCCGCAACCTGCCGGGCAAAACGGAGGAAGCGTTTGAGCGCGACCTCTACGTTATTCGCCGCAGAATAGAAAAGGCCGCCATTGCGGCGCAGGTGGATCTGTATATCTGCTCGCTCTCCTGCCGCTCCCTTATCTATAAGGGCATGTTCCTTGCCGAGCATCTGACCGAGTTCTACCCGGATCTGCTGGATGCGCGTTTTGTCAGCCGCTTTGCCATTTACCACCAGCGGTATTCGACCAACACCTTCCCCACATGGAAGCTGGCTCAGCCGTTCCGCCGCCTTGCCCATAATGGTGAAATCAACACCATTTCGGGCAACATCAACTGGATGAAAAGCCACGAAACACGGCTGTCTCACCCGGATCTGGACCCGTGGATGGCGGACATCAAGCCGCTGGTGCAGGCTGGTGGGTCGGATACGGCAACGCTGGATAACGTGTTTGAACTGCTGACCTTTGGCGGGCGGGATGCGCCCGCCGCCAAGGCGCTGATGATCCCCGCCAGCGTTGGTGGCAATGCCGCCATGAAGCCCGCACACCGCGATATGTTCACCTACTGCAACGCAGTCATGGAACCGTGGGATGGCCCCGCAGCACTGTGTGCGACCGATGGCCGGTGGGTTGTGGCTGGTCTGGACCGCTCCGGTCTGCGCCCGCTGCGTTACACGGTAACAACCGATAACCTGCTGATCGTAGGGTCCGAGACCGGTATGGTCCGCGTGCCGGAAAATGCGATTGTCAGCCGTGGCCGCCTTGGCCCGGGCGAGATGATCGGTGTGGATCTGGACGAGGCCAAGCTCTACGGCAACAGCGCTCTGCTGGATGTGCTGTCCTCCCGTCAGGATTTTTCGGACTGGATCAAACGGACCCAGAAGATCGGCCACCTTGTTCGCTCTGATGTGACCGAACCGGTTTACTACACAGGGGATGAACTGCGTCGCCGCCAGCTGGCCGTAGGGACCACGCTGGAAGAGCTTGAAACCCTGCTCCACCCGATGGTGGAAGATGCCAGCGAAGCCATTGGCTCCATGGGGGATGACACGCCATTGGCCGTGCTTTCGCCCCGTTACCGTGGCCTGTCGCACTATTTCCGCCAGATGTTCAGCCAGGTGACCAACCCGCCCATCGACAGCCTGCGTGAAGCGGGCGTGATGAGCCTTGCCACACGCCTTGGCAACCTTGGCAACATTCTGGACCAGTCGGCCGAGCAGTGCGACATGCTGCAACTGCCAAGCCCGGTCCTGACATCGGGCGAGTATGAGGCCCTGCGCAGCTTCTGCGGCGCATCTGCCAGCGTGATCGACTGCACTTTCCCCGCGCGTGATGGAGAGGCGGGCCTGCGTGAGGCCATTGCCCGCATCCGCCGTGAGGCGGAGGAAAGTGTGCGCGGCGGCTGCACCCATGTGTTCCTGACTGATGAGGCCCAGTCCCCCGAGCGTGCCTCCATCCCCATGATTCTGGCCACGGGGGCTGTGCACACCCATCTGGTGCGGACATCGCTGCGTACGTTCACATCGCTTAACGTGCGGACCTCCACAGCGCTGGATGTGCATGCCATTGCTGTTACCATTGGGGTTGGGGCAACCACGGTTAACCCGTATCTGGCGCAGGAAAGCATTGCAGACCGCCACCGCCGGGGTCTGTTTGGCAGCCGCACCCTGCGGGAGTGCATGGAGCGCTACCGCAAGGCGGTGGACAAGGGCCTGCTCAAGATCATGTCCAAAATGGGCATTTCCATTGTGGCGTCCTACCGTGGCGGGTGCAATTTTGAGGCAGTCGGCCTCTCACGCGCACTGACTGCGGAGTTCTTCCCCGGTATGCCCTCGCGCATTTCCGGTATTGGCCTGTCCGGTATTGCCCGCAATGCGCTTAGCTTCCACGAGCAGGCATGGGGGTCTGCTTCGGCCCTGACCCTGCCGGTGGGGGGCTTGTACAAACTGCGCCGCAGTGGGGAGCAGCACGCATTTGATGGCGGGCTGATCCATATGCTCCAGACCGCTGTGGCCACAGACAGCTTTACCATCTACCAGCGTTACGCCGATGCCGTGCGCGCCCAGCCGCCTGTGGCCCTGCGCGACCTGCTCGACTTCCGCGATGGGCGCACCCCCATTCCGGTAGAAGAGGTGGAAAGCATTACGCAACTGCGTAAACGCCTGATTTCGCCCGCGATCTCGCTCGGTGCCCTCAGCCCCGAAGCGCACGAGACCCTCTCCATCGCCATGAACCGCATCGGGGCCAAGTCCGATTCCGGTGAGGGCGGGGAGGACCCCGCACGCGCCAAGCCGCGCCCCAATGGGGATAACGCGTCTTCTGCCATCAAGCAGGTGGCATCGGGCCGTTTTGGGGTGACCGCGCAGTACCTCAACGACTGCCGCGAACTGGAAATTAAGGTAGCGCAGGGTGCCAAGCCGGGTGAGGGCGGGCAGTTGCCCGGCTTCAAGGTGACCGAGCTTATTGCCAAGCTGCGCCATGCAACGCCGGGGGTCACGCTGATCTCCCCGCCGCCGCACCACGATATTTATTCCATCGAGGATCTGGCCCAGCTTATTTATGACCTCAAGCAGATCAACCCTGATGCCAGCGTAACCGTTAAACTGGTGGCCCGTTCGGGTATTGGCACCATTGCCGCGGGTGTGGCCAAGGCCAAGGCCGACGCCATTCTTATTTCCGGCCATTCCGGTGGTACGGGGGCAAGCCCGGTCAGCTCCATCAAATACGCGGGTCTGCCGTGGGAGCTGGGGCTGGCGGAAACGCATCAGGTTCTCATGCTCAACCGTCTGCGCCACCGCGTGCGCCTGCGTGCCGATGGTGGCATCAAGACCGGGCGTGATGTGGTGATCGCCGCCATGCTGGGTGCGGAAGAGTTTGGTATTGGCACGGCCAGCCTTGTGGCCATGGGCTGCATTATGGTGCGCCAGTGCCACTCCAACACCTGCCCGGTTGGCGTGTGCTCGCAGGACCCGGCCATGCGCGCCAAGTTTGAAGGCACGCCGGAAAAGGTGATCAACCTGTTCTCGTTCATTGCGGAGGATGTGCGGAACATTCTGGCCTCCCTTGGCTTCCGTACGCTGAACGAGATTATCGGTCGCACGGACCTGCTGCGTCAGGTTTCCCGCGGGGCGGATTATCTGGACGATCTGGACCTGAACTCCCTGCTTTCGCAGGCAGACCCGGGGCCGTTTGCCCGTTACTGCACGCTTGAAGGCCGTAACGAGGTGCCCGATACGCTGGACGCGCAGATGATCGACGATGCCCGTCCGCTGTTTGACCATGGTGAGAAAATGCAGCTGCACTACAATGTGCAGAACACCCAGCGCGCCATTGGCACGCGCATTTCCTCTCTCATCGTGCGCCAGTTCGGCATGAAAACGCTGGCTCCGGGCCACCTGACCGTGCGCCTGCGCGGTTCGGCCGGGCAGTCCCTTGGAGCGTTTGCGGTGCAGGGCCTCAAGCTGGAAGTGCTGGGCGATGCAAACGACTACGTGGGTAAGGGCCTTTCGGGCGCGACCATTACGGTTCGTCCGTCTTCGTCCTCTACGCTCGTGTCCAACCAGAACGCCATTATTGGCAACACGGTACTGTATGGGGCTACGGCGGGCGAACTGTATGCCGCAGGGCAGGCGGGCGAACGCTTTGCCGTGCGGAACTCTGGCGCTACGGCGGTTGTTGAAGGCTGCGGTTCCAACTGCTGCGAATACATGACCGGTGGTACTGTTGTGGTGCTGGGTGAAGTGGGCGACAACTTTGGCGCAGGCTTTACCGGCGGCATGGCCTTTGTGCTGGACAGCAATGGGGGCTTTACCAAGCGCATCAACCCCGAATCCCTGCTGTGGTCGCGTGTAACCGACCCCAGATGGGCCGAAAGTCTGCGCGCTCTGGTGGAACGCCACGTGGAGGAAACCGGCTCGGCCTACGCCTCCATGCTGCTGCATAAGTGGGACGAGGTTCTGCCCCAGTTCTGGCAGATTGTGCCCCGCGACTACGCCAGAATCATCGGCTTTGATGTTGAAGGCGCAGAGCAGGCCAAATCGGCCTGAACCAGCCTTTACAGGGTATGCGGGCACAAAACGGGCGGGGGCTTATGGCTCCGGCCCGTTTTGTCGTTCTGGTGCCCTGCCTTTGCATGCAAGGGCTCTCGCCTCTGGTGGATTTGCGCGGTAGAGTGGGGGCATGGAACATACCGCGCATTTTTCCCGTTCGCTGTCACTTCCGCTCATGGCGGCGGAAGCCGGACCTGCCCCTTCCTCCGACCAGAGCGCTGCTGCCCTGCCGCGCTGGGACCTGTCGGCCCTGTACGCGGGCATGGACGACCCGCAACTGGAGGCCGATCTGGCAGGAACTGCCGCGGCCGCCAAAAGCTTTGCCAAGCTGTATCAGGGCCGCCTGAACAGCCTGGACGGCGGGCAACTGGCGCAGGCCATGAGCGAGTTTGAAGAGATCGAGGAAAAACTGGGCCGGGCAGGCTCCTATGCCTCGCTGCTGTTTGCTGCGGATTCGTCCAACCCGTCCATCAGCCGCTTCAGCCAGTCCATTAACGAACGGCTGACCGATATTTCCACCGACCTCCTGTTCTTCGGGCTGGAACTCAACCGGCTGGAAGAGGCCGATCTTCAGGCCAAAATGGATGATCCCGCTCTTGCCCGCTGGCAGCCTTACCTGCGTGATGTGCGCATGTACCGCCCCCACCAGCTTGGCGATGACGTGGAAAAAGTGCTGCTGGAAAAATCCGTAACCGGCGCGCAGGCATGGTGCCGCCTGTTTGATGAAACCATAGCCGCCCTGCGGGTGACGGTGGACGGGCAGACCATGACGGTGGGCGATGCGCTTAACCGCCTGTCCGACACAGACCGTGGCGTGCGTGAGCGCGCAGGCAAGGCCGTGGGGAGCGTGTTTGAAGGCAATGTCCGCCTGTTTGCGCTCATTACCAACACGCTGGCCAAGGACAAATCCATATCCGACGGGCTGCGGCATTATGCCCGCCCCACATCCTCGCGCAATCTGTCCAACATGGTGGAAGATGGCGTGGTGGATGCGCTGGTTTCAGCCGTGCGCACGGATTATCCGCGTCTGTCCCACCGTTATTATGCGCTCAAGGCCAAATGGATGGGGCTGGACAAGCTGGAGCACTGGGACCGCAACGCCCCTCTGCCCGGCTGCGAGGACCGCCAGATTCCGTGGACCGAGGCCAAATCCATTGTGCAGAAGGCGTATGACGGGTTTGACCCGCGCATGGGCAAGGTGATCAACACCTTCCTGACCAGCCCGTGGATTGATGTGCCGCCCGCTCCCGGCAAGTCTCCCGGCGCGTTTGCCCACCCCACCGTGCCGTCGGCCCACCCGTATATCCTGCTCAACTACCACGGCCGCATTCGGGATGTGATGACGCTGGCGCACGAACTGGGGCACGGCGTACATCAGGTTCTGGCGGCGAAGCAGGGTTATCTGATGTCCGACACCCCGCTCACGCTGGCCGAAACCGCCAGTGTGTTTGGTGAGATGCTCACCTTCCAGTCCCTTCTGGACGGGGAAAAAGACCCTGCCCGCCGCCGCCTGCTGCTGGCGGGCAAGGTGGAGGATATGCTCAACACCGTGGTGCGCCAGATTGCGTTCTACGAGTTTGAAACCCGCGTGCATGACGAGCGGAAAAAAGGCGAACTTCTGCCCGAACGGATTGGTGAAATCTGGCGCGCTGTGCAGACCGAAAGCCTTGGTCCGGCCTTTAACTTTACCCCCGATTACGATGTGTTCTGGGCGTATATCCCGCACTTTATCCATTCCCCCTTCTATGTGTACGCCTATGCGTTCGGGGATTGTCTGGTAAACGCGCTGTACAAGGTGTTCAGCGAAGGGGCTCCGGGTTTTCAGGACAAATACATCGCCATGCTGGAAGCCGGTGGCACGCTGCGCCACAAGGAACTGCTGGCTCCCTTCGGGCTGGATGCCTCGGACCCCGGTTTCTGGCGCAAGGGGCTGGATGTGATCTCCGGCTTTATTGAGCAGTTGGAGCAGGCAGAGCATGGCGCGTGATCTTGATAACTCCGGCATGTTCGGGGAATTGCGGCGTATGGTGCAGACTACCGGCACGGTGGGGGGCATTGCCGCACGGATGGCCGGGCACAAAATGGGGATCCGCACTACGGGCCTGACCCATGCGGAAGACCTTAAATCCGTGCTGGGGGGGCTTAAAGGTCCGCTCATGAAGGCAGCACAGCTTCTGGCCACCATACCCGGCGCATTGCCTGAAGAATATGCGGAGGAGCTGGCCCAGCTCCAGTCCAATGCGCCACCCATGGGCTGGAACTTTGTGCGCCGCCGCATGACGGCGGAACTTGGAGCGGGGTGGGAGAAAAACTTCCGCGCCTTTGGCAAGGAGGCCGCCGCTGCGGCCAGCCTTGGGCAGGTGCATCAGGCGGTTCTGGCTGATGGCCGCCGCGTGGCCTGCAAGCTTCAGTACCCGGATATGAACTCGGCGGTGGAGGCGGACCTCAAGCAGTTCCGCATGGCCATTGGTGTTTACCACAAGCTCGACAATGCCATCCGTCAGGATGATGTGGTGGAAGAACTGGCCGAACGCCTGCGGGAAGAGCTGGATTACCGGCGTGAGGCCGCCAATATGCGCCTCTATCACGCCATTTTGCGCGACTGCCCGGATGTAACCGTACCGCTGCCGGTAGATGAACTGAGCACCCGCCGCCTGCTGACCATGGAATGGGTTGCTGGCCAGAACCTGAATGCCGCCATCAAGGCAGGGCTTTCAGACGAGCAGAAAAAGAAAATTGCCCGTGCCCTGTTCCGGGGCTGGTACGTGCCACTCTACCAGTATGGTGTGGTGCATGGCGACCCGCATATGGGCAACTTTACCGTGCGTGAGGATGGCGGGCTGAACCTGCTGGATTTTGGGGCGATCCGCATTTTCCGGCCCTCGTTCATCAAGGGTAATATCGACCTGTACAACGCCCTGCGCACGAAGGACGAGGACCTGGCGGCCCATGCGTACGAGGCATGGGGCTTCAAGGACCTCTCGCGCGAGAAGGTGCGTGTGCTCAATGAATGGGCAAGCCTGCTTTATGCCCCGCTCATGGATAACCGCGAGCGGTATATTCAGGAAGAGAACACCCCAGAACACGGGCGCGAGGTGCTGAGCCGCGTGCATGAAGGGCTGCAAAAAACAGGGGGCGTGCGCCTGCCGCGCGAATTTGTGCTGGTGGACCGCTCGGCCATTGGGCTTGGGTCGGTGTTCATGCGGCTCAAGGTTAAAATGAACTGGAGCGAACTGTTCCACGAAATTGTGGAAGGGTTTGATGAGCAGGCCCTGACCGACCGGCAGAATGCCGCCATAAAAGAGGCCCGCTTCCCCCCCGATGCGCCGCCCGCCACCTGACGGGCGGGCAGGGCGTTACAGGCATGCAAAGGCGGGGTGCGCAAGGGCGGATGCTCCCCTGCACACCCTAACGGGTTCAGTACGCTTTATAGGTCGTCTGCTTGAGGTGCGTCTGGTTATATTCAAGCTGGCGCGGGCTTAGCTGGAATCCTACCTCGAACCGGTAGTCGGAATCGACATTGCGGGGGGGGATCGGCAGGTCGATCGTGACCACCTTGCTGGTGGTGTCAAACGTTGCAAGGTTGGCCGGGAACGTCACGGTGTGGCGGAAGATGTGCTTGTTCACAATCCGGTCCCCATGCAGCACGGCAATAAACCACGGTATGTTCAGTGTCTCGGTAGAGGAGGCTGGGCCGCGTTCAACGGTAATGTGCAGTACGACTCGGGTCTTCAGGTCCTTGGGGCCACCGGCGGAGCATTCGCCCTCCAGCTTGACAATACTGGCCCGCGCCACCAGATCACCAAAACCGGTGCCTTTCCCGTTATACAGGTAGTAGTCTCCGGCCTCGGAAGGGATATGTGTCACGGGGCAGGCAGGTGCGAACTCCATGGAGGCGCTTTCCCCGCCACTACAGGCCGCCAGAGTTGTCAGCAGGCCCATGGCCAGTGCGCCACAGGCGGTTACGCGGGGGAGCTGGTGGCGCAGGCGGGTAAGATCATAAGGCATGGAGTGATCCGGCATTATAAGGGGTGGAGGAACAAAAATAGGTGACGCACCAACCCGCAACGCCCGGCAGCGCGCGTGTTTCACGTCTTGAATGCTGCAAAACGGGTTGCATCACATGCGTCCTTTGCGTAGGCCACAACTGCCACGGCCTTTACCGGGTTTCGGGCGTAGCCTGTTTTCAGTATGCGTCTTCATAGCCAGTTATCTTCTCTATACAGTCCGCTGCAACTTTGGGGAACACCATGCCCGATCAAACTGACACCCTGACCACCACCCAGACCGCGGATACGCAGCATGGCCGCTCACTCAAGGTCCTTCTGGCTGGCCCGCGCGGCTTTTGTGCCGGGGTGGACCGCGCCATCCGTGTGGTGGAGGAAGCCATCCGCCGTTACGGCGCGCCGGTCTATGTCCGACACGAGATCGTTCATAACCGCACCGTCGTAGAGGAGCTGGAGGCACAGGGCGCCATCTTTGTGGAGGAACTGGACGAAGTTCCCGCGGATGGTCACGTTGTTTTTTCCGCCCATGGCGTGCCCAAGACCGTGCCAGCCGAAGCCGAGCGCCGCAATCTTCTGTATCTGGATGCCACATGCCCGCTGGTATCCAAGGTCCACCGCGAGGCCGAGCGCCATTATGCCGCAGGTGGCCCGGAAAGCCGCCATATCCTCATGATCGGTCATGCCGGTCACCCCGAGGTTGTGGGCACCATGGGCCAACTCCCCGCCGGGGCCGTAACCCTGATCAACGATGCAGACGAAGCCCGCAGTGTGCAGCCTGCGGACCCGAGCATGCTGGCGTTTATTACCCAGACCACCCTCTCGGTTGATGATACGGCAGAAATCGTGGACATCCTGCGTGAGCGCTTCCCCCTGATCGAAGGGCCAAAGCGCGAGGATATCTGCTACGCCACCACCAACCGGCAGGAAGCGGTCAAGACCATAGCCCCCGAGTGCGATCTGGTTATTGTTATTGGCTCGCCCAACTCATCCAACTCCCAGCGTCTGCGGGAAGTGGCCGAACGCTCCGGTGCTGCCCGTGCCCTGCTGGTGCCCCGTCTGGATGCGCTGGACTGGTCCGTGCTTGATGGCGTGGGTACGCTGGGCATTACGGCGGGTGCCTCCGCACCGGAAGCACTGGTGCAGGAAATGCTGGCAGAAATGGCCAAGCGTTACACCCTGTGCATTGAAGAACGGATCGTGAAGGAAGAAAACGTAACGTTCCGTCTTCCCGCACCCTTGGGCTAAAGGTGGTTTATGGCCGTTTACACGGACGTTAGCGACGAGGCGCTGCAGGATTTTCTGGCAGATTTTGCCATTGGGGATCTGGTGTCGTTCCGTGGCATTGCCGAGGGGGTGGAGAACACCAACTTCCAGCTGCGTACAACCGAGGGGGATTTTATTCTCACTCTGTACGAAAAGCGGGTGAATGCGCGCGAACTGCCCTGGTTTCTGGGTCTGATGCAGCACCTTGCGCGGGAAGGGGTTACCTGCCCGCAGCCGGTGGCAGACCGGCGGGGGGAAACGCTAAAAACCCTTGCGGGCCGTCCTGCGGCCATTACCACGTTTTTACCCGGTGTCTGGCCGCGTACGGTGCGGGGCGAGCATTGCCGCCCCCTTGGTCGTGCGCTGGCGCAATTGCATGCGGCAGGCCGTTCCTATGCACCAGAGCGCGCCAATGCGCTGGGGCCAACCGCATGGGCACCCCTGCTGCAAAGCTGCGCGGGTGGGGCCAACATGGTGCTGCCGGGTTTACAGGCGGAGCTGGAGCAGGCCCTTGCCCGTATTGTGCCCGCATGGCCGGGCCACGAGGGCAACCCAACTCTGCCGCGCGGGCAAATTCATGCCGACCTGTTCCCCGATAACGTGTTTTTCCTCAACCACGGTGTATCGGGGCTGATTGATTTCTATTTTGCCTGCACGGACTACCTTGCATACGACGTGGCCATCTGCCTGAACGCATGGTGCTTCCAGCCTGATGGCGCGTTTAACGTGACCTTCGCCCGCCAGATGCTGCTGGGGTATGAGGACGTGCGGAAGCTTGATGAGGCCGAGTGCCGTGGCATGCCGGTTCTGGCGCAGGGTGCGGCCATGCGCTTTTTGCTGACCCGGCTGTACGACTGGATCAACACCCCGGCCGATGCGCTGGTCACACCCAAAAACCCGCTGGATTACCTCAAACGGCTCAGGTTCCATCTGGCAACGCAGACTGTGGGTGGTTATGGACTCTGAACCTTCTTCCCCAACTCCGGAAAACCGGATGCAGGTTGAAATCTGGACAGATGGTGGATGCAAGCCCAACCCCGGCCCCGGTGGCTGGGGGGTGTTGCTGCGCTGCAAGGGCGTTGAGCGCGAACTTTCGGGCGGGGAACTGGCCACCACCAATAACCGCATGGAACTGACAGCAGCCGCTGAAGCGCTGGAAGCGCTGACCAAGCCCTGCACCGTTAACCTGCATACCGATAGCGAATATGTGCGGAACGGCATTACGCGTTGGCATACGGGCTGGGTTCGCCGTAACTGGCGCAACGCGGCGGGGGACCCTGTTGCCAATATGGATTTATGGCGGCGCCTGCTGGATGCGGCCAAACCGCATGATGTGTCGTGGCATTGGGTCAAGGGCC
>JBDNSL010000037.1:0-20821 GCA_047719095.1 Acetobacter sp. | reverse complement strand
CGCCCAACCCGCGCGGTCTGGACCGGACCAACCCCCGCCAACCCGTTTGGTGATGGGCCGGATATTTTTGAACTGCTGGAAAACAGTGCGCAGGCCAAGCCCGCACCTGCCCCCGCAGCACCAGAAGCCGCCCATACGGACAAGGTTGCCGAGGTTGCACCGGCCCCACAGGTCAGTGCTCAGGTAGAAGAGCAGGAAGCCCCTAAAAAGCCTGCCCGCCGCCGCGCGCCCCGTAAGCCCGCTACGGCACAGGTGGATGCACCCGCAGTGGATACGGCCAATGCAGGGGAGGCCTCCGCCACCCCCGCAGCAGAGGCCGAAACCGCAGCGCCTGAGGTCAAAAAGCCTGCCCGCCGCCGCACAACCCGCAGCAAAACCGTTGCGGCAGACACGGACGCGCAAACAGTGCAGGAGGCCCCAGCAGGCCAGAGCGTGGACAGTGAGGAGCCTAAAAAGCCCGCCCGCCGCCGCGCTCCACGCAAGGCCAGCACACAGGCTGCCACACAGGCAGCACCTGTAACCGAAGCCCCGACCGCGCCGTCCACGGACAGCAAGGCCGAGCCTGCGGTGCAGCCGATCGTGATCGAAGACAGCCCGCCCGCTACCCGCCGCCGCACGGGGTGGTGGAAGCGCTAAAACCAGCCCTGTTCATTGGGGTGGAAGTATTTCTTCCACCCCAATGGCTGGCTTCCGGTTTTTCTTCCCGGCCACCTTGTGCTAGGAGAGCAGGCCGCATTTCAATGCCTTGCCTGCCGGAGTTTGCATGAACCAGTCCCTACCAGACCCCCAGACCACCAACGCGCTTGGTGCGGGCCATGATGGACAAATGGTTCTGGCCCTGCCCAAGGGCCGTATTCTCAAGGCCGTAACCCCCCTTATGGCGGGTACGGGCATGGCCCCATCGGCCGACTGCCTTGGCGACAGCAGCCGCAAGCTGCGCTTTTCCACCGAAGACCCCGGTGTGGACATTGTGCGCGTCCGCTCGTTTGACGTGGCCACCTTTGTTGCAGCCGGTGGCGCACAGGTGGGCATTTGCGGCTCCGACGTGCTGATGGAATTTGACTACCCCGAAATTTATGCCCCTCTGGACCTTGGCATCGGCTCGTGCCGCATTGCCGTGGCCCAGCCTGCCCACCTCCCGCACGACCCGCAGGAATGGGCGCGCTGGTCAGAGGTGCGGGTGGCAACCAAATACCCCGCCATCACCCGCCGCTTTTTTGCAGCCCGTGGCATTAACGCCACCATCGTGCATTTGCACGGCGCCATGGAACTGGCCCCCATGCTGGGCCTGTCCCGCCTGATTGTGGACCTGGTGGATACCGGCTCCACCCTGCGCGCCAACGGGCTTAAGGAGGTGGAGACCATTGCTCAGGTTTCCAGCCGCCTGATCATTAACCGCACGGCGCTTAAAACCCGCCCAGAGCAGATAGACGGCATTCTCTCGCGCTTCCGCACGGCACTTGCGGGCAGCGTAACTGCTGCAAAATAATGTGTAAGGCAGATCGGATTCTATGAAACGGCTTGATACGCGTGATGCTGGGTTTGAAAGCGCTTTTGCAGCGCTCCTGACTAACCGGGAAGAACAGGGGCAGGAAGTAACCACCCCCGTGGCCAACATTCTGGCCTCTGTGCGCAAAGAGGGGGATGCTGCCCTTTGCGCCCTGACCGAGCGCTTTGACCGCCTGCCCGTAACACCGGACAAACTGGCCTTTACCGCGCAGGAAGTGGCACAGGCCAAGGCGCAGGTCAGCCCCGAACTGCTCGATGCGCTTGATGTCGCGGCCCGCAGGATTGAAAGCTTCCACCAAAAACAGCTTCCATCGGACATGCGCTACACCGATGAAGAAGGCATGACACTGGGCATGCGCTGGATCGCGCTGGATGCGGCGGGGCTGTATGTGCCCGGTGGCAAGGCTGCCTACCCGTCCTCCGTGCTCATGAACGCCATTCCCGCCAAGGTGGCAGGGGTTAAACGGCTGGCCATGTGCGTGCCAACGCCCGATGGGGTGATCAACCCGCTGGTGCTGGCCGCAGCAGACCGCGCAGGTGTTACCGAAATATACCGTGTGGGTGGCGCACAGGCCGTGGGGGCCATGGCCTATGGCACCCAGACCATCCGCCCTGTGGACCGCATTGTCGGCCCCGGCAACGCGTACGTGGCCGAAGCCAAGCGACAGGTGTTTGGCCATGTGGGCATTGATAGCATTGCAGGCCCATCCGACGTGGTGGTCATTGCCGATTCGGGGTCCGACCCGCGCGTGATCGCACTCGACCTGCTGGCACAGGCCGAACATGACGAACTGGCGCAGGCTACCCTGATCACCCCCGATGCAGCCTTTGCCGACAAGGTGATTGCAGCGGTTGACGCCGAGCTGAAAGTGCTCACCCGCAC
The DNA here is from genome assembly GCA_047719095.1 of Acetobacter sp. GTDB lineage: Bacteria > Pseudomonadota > Alphaproteobacteria > Acetobacterales > Acetobacteraceae > Acetobacter. Next base: position 18,429 of record JBDNSL010000037.1, on the reverse strand, counting down.
AGCCATTGCAAGTGCCAGCTGGGCGCATAATGGTGCGGTGCTGGTCACGCGTGACCTGCTCGAAGCCGTAGAGCTGGCCAACCGCCTTGCCCCCGAACATCTGGAACTGATGGTGGATGACCCAGAGGCCCTTTTTGTGCACGTAAGGCACGCTGGAGCCGCATTCCTTGGCCGTTTCTGCCCCGAGGCCGTGGGCGATTACGTGGGGGGGCCAAACCATGTTCTGCCCACTTCGCGCACCGCACGCTTTGCCTCAGGCCTGTCGATTTACGACTTTATGAAGCGCACCACCTTCCTTTCCGGTGGGCCGGACGCCCTGCGCCGGATTGGCCCTTCCGCTGTGGCTCTGGCCCATGCCGAAGGGCTGCAAGCCCATGCCCTTAGCGTTTCCGCCCGGCTGGATGCCCTGGCCGCGCAAACACCTAATGCTTGACCGCCAAGCGCCCCTCAACCATACCTGCTGACCAAACTCCCGTCAGTTTTAACATACACGAAGGATGCAATGTCTAAAGAAGACATGATCGAATTTAGCGGCACAGTCACCGAACTGCTGCCTAATGCCATGTTCCGCGTAAAGCTGGACAACGAACACGTTATTCTCGCCCATACCAGCGGCAAGATGCGCAAGAACCGTATTCGCGTTCTGGCGGGTGACCGGGTGAATGTGGAAATGACTCCCTATGACCTGTCAAAGGGTCGCATTACCTTCCGCTTCAAGTAAGCATGGCTCCCTCCAGCCAGACACAAGCGGGGCAGCCTACAGCCCCCCTTCTGGTTCTGGCATCCGCCTCCCCCCGCCGTATTGCGCTTTTGGAACAGATCGGGCTTACGCCCGACCGCGTTCTGCCTGCCAATATTGATGAAACACCGGCCAAGGGTGAGGTGCCACGGGTTTATGCCCAACGCATGGCGGCAGAAAAAGCCCACGCCATTACCAGCACGCTGGGCGAACCCGCTCTTGTGCTGGCAGCCGATACGGTTGTGGCCCTTGGCCGCCGCATTCTGCCCAAAGCGGAAGACCGCGACAGTGCGCGCTTCTGCCTTGAACGTCTTTCTGGCAGGCGGCACACGGTGCTGACATCCGTTGTGGTAGCCCCCACCAAAAGCTGGGCACTGGGCCGGTACGGCGCACGGCTGGTGGAAACTGCCGTAACCTTTTCCCGCCTGACCCCTTACCAGATTGACGCCCTGCTTGATGCGGGCGACTGGGCAGGCAAAGCTGGCGGGTATGCGCTGCAAGGCCATGCCGCAAGCTTTATCCGTGCGCTATCGGGCAGTGCGTCGGCCGTTATTGGCCTGCCTTTGTTTGAGACAGCCCAGCTCCTGCGTGGGCAGCCCGGTGGCTGGCTAGCGTGAGCCTGTTCCTGCGCATTGCCACATTTCCCGGCGAAATGCGCATTGCCGTTACCAAAAACGACACGCTACTGGATTTTGCGCTCTGGCGCCCCGCCGCCCCCGACATGGTGGGCAGCATATACCATGGCCGCATAGAAGCCCTGACACCGGGCATGGGTGGGGCTTTTGTGGCCCTCGCCCCCAACCTGAGCGGCTTTTTACCCTTACAGAACGGCGCACCCAAACTGACCGAAGGTCAGGCCGTAACGGTGGAGGTCAGCCGCGCGCCACAAGGGGGCAAAGGGGCACGCCTGCGCCTGCTGGCCCCCGACGTGGCATCGGAGCAGAAGGGGCTGATAACCCCCGGCCCCACGCCACTGGCCCGCTTGGCGGCCCTTTGGCCTGCGGCAGCACTGGTGGTGGACAGCCCGGCTGCCGCAGCCCTTGTGCCCCCCTCCCTGCGGGCACAACGCGAGCAGGGCTTTACCCCCTACCCCGATGCCATTGCTGCTGCGTGTGATGCGCTGGAAGACCCCGTGGTGGCCCTACCCGGCGGCATGGAAGCCAGCATTACCCCCACACCCGCCCTGATTGCGATTGATATGGACGCCCCCCCCGCGCAAACGGGCCGCGCCAAGCAGACCGCACAATTTGCCGCCAACCGCGACGCACTACCCGCTCTTATGCGCCAGATCCGGCTACGCAACCTGTCTGGCGCCATACTGATTGACCCCGCAGGCCTTGCCACCCGCAAACGCCAGGCCCTGCTGGACCCCGTAAACGAGGCCCTAAAGCCCGACCCACTCAACCCCCGCTGCCTTGGGGTAACAGCTTTAGGGCTGATTGAAATTGTGCGCGCCCGCATATATCCCTCCCTGCCGGAACTGCTGAACAGCCCGCACGGGCGCGCCCTGCGCGTGCTGCGGCACATTCTGGCCCATGCCCCCCAGACGGGGCACATCAGTGGTGGTGCAGGCATTATCCGCGCACTGGAGCAGGACCCTCTGGCCGTGGCCGATTGCGCCCGCCAGCTTGGCAGGCCGCTACACCTGCACATGAACCACGCCCTGCCCGATTTTACTTGGACGCTTCAGGATTCATAATGACCAAATCTGCCAGATGCCCCATCTGTGGGCAGCCTGCCGCACCGGATTATAGCCCCTTTTGTTCACGCCGATGCGCGGATGTGGATCTGGGCCGCTGGTTTGGCGGCAACTACCGCATTCCCGGTGAACCGCTGGGGACTGAGGAAAGCGAAAAAGCTGAAATAAATGACGAAACATGACTTGATCTCCACCGCTAGCTGAGATAAATCCTCTCTCACGCCGCAAGGCTTGCGGTGCCCAAGTAGCTCAGTTGGTAGAGCATGCGACTGAAAATCGCAGTGTCACTGGTTCGATCCCGGTCTTGGGCACCATTTTTCTCCCTACATAAAATTTAATATTCTGCGCGTGTTTAAGCATGCTCATTGAATGCGTCCTTGCCGCAGGTCTTTTGTTTTGGCTTGCGCATAGGCTTGTTCTGTTCAGGCTTTTTGGCAGCCAGCCCGTGCTGCAAGCACCCCTCCAAAGCCTTGGCCCCCACACGCACCAAGCATCTTGGAAGGCCCGGCTGAGAGCCGTTGTTGCGGGTTGGCCGCGCATCTTCCAGCACTCCCCCTCCCCATGGACCCGCGCACCAATACCCCCACGGTAACGCCCCCCCTATGTCTGCTTCCAAGGCCAGCACAGCCCCACAACAAGGGGTATCTTAAGGGGGCATCAGGGGCGGAACTGGCCTGATTGGCCAAGAGAGCCAGAACAGAAAATAGTTAGTAAATAAAAAACAAACATAAGTTTATAATATTTAAATATTATCTTATTTTATCAACCATATATCAAATAATAGTGTCTTTTAAATTAGAATATTATTAATGAATTATTGTTAACCTCTCCTCGCAAATTTTGATTGTGCCTATGCCGGGAGAAAGCCATATGTTGGGAAAATACTTTACGATTTTCCAAAAAACAAAACCCAACGGGCTTAAATTTTACCTTTTTGCAAGCTCATTATTCATATCCCCCGCAGCTTTCGCATCTGGCAGCGCAACAGATTACACTGTGGATAGCGGCAAGAGTTTATCGGTCAGTGATAATCAAAATATAAACGTAATTAACAACGGCAATACCAGCGTCTCTACGGGGGGGATTATTGCTGGAACAACAACCAATAATAGTTTGCTAACCAATTCAGGAACTATAAATTATTTAACAAATAATGGTCAGTTTTACCTTTCAAGGGGAAGCACCGGAACCACTGTCAACCTTGCGGCAGGCACTATCCGCAGTACATTGGGCAGTATAGGCGACCTTACAAATTACGGGAGCATAACACTTACAGGCTCATCCACCCTTAATGTTACAAACGAACAGAATGCAACACTCAAAAGCCTATCAAGTTCCATTAACGGAAGTTTTGATAACTCCGGTACCGCACAGCTCTCAGCAACGTCTGTTGTTGATGGGGTTACAAACCAGGCATCTGGGACTTTTACAACCAATTCAGCCATTGGCAGCGATGTTGCCAATTACGGCACATTCAATCTGAACGGCACCGCCAAGGTTAAGGGGAATGTTGTCAACCACAGTGGCACCCTCACGCTCTCCGGCTCAGGGGTTTACATTATGGGCAACCTGAATGCCGTGGGCGGCACGTTTAATGTTGTTAACGGCATGGTCGACTCCCTGTCCGGGTCGGCTAATGGCACAGTGAGCGGCACCTTAGTCATTAACAAACCCACCAATACCGATTACTCGGGTGTTATGTCCGGGGCGGGCAGTGTTTCCATCGCCAGCGGGGTTCAGTCTCTTTCGGGGCAGAACACATATACAGGTATGACCACCGTAAACGCAGGAGGCGCCCTGCACCTAACGGGGGCAATTGCTGGAAGCCTGACAAACAATGCAACACCCGCCAACCCGACTATTATAGGAAGCAATGGTGTGGTTGGGGGGAGTGTTCTCAACATTGGAGCGCTAACCGTTAACGGAACGGTGGATGGGTTCGTCAACAACTTAAGTTCGGGAAATATTCAGGCCTCCAACCATGCTGTATTCGGGCAGTCTTTTACCAATGCAGGAACAGCCACCCTCAGCGACTCATCGATTATAAAAGGTGATTTAGAAAACACGTCCAACGCAAATTTCAACCTGACCAGCTCTTCCCAAATTTTGGGGAACGTTATCAATGCTGGCACGGCAAACATCAACACGAACGCTGAAGTTGTTGGAAATTTTACAAACTCCACCGTATTAAACATGGATGCCGGGACCATACAGGGAGCGCTCACCAACACCGGTGTTGTTAGCGCACAGAATGGTTCCACAATAAATAGTATCGAAAACAAAAGTGGTACTGCCACTTTTTCCGACAGCACAATCCAGAACACAGCCACCAATGATTCGAATGGCACATTAACAATGACAGGTGGCAGTGCGGCCAACGCCACTAACTCCGGAATAATGACCTTAGGAAAAAACAATACTGTTACTGGGTCAGTCACCAACACATCGGGCACATTAACGCTTGATGGCAACACAATAGCTGGCCAACTCAGTGCCGATGGTGGCAGTTTTTCCGTAACCAGTAACGGCACAACCCTTGGCACACTCAGCGGGTCTGCGGATGGCACCATAAATGGCCAGCTTATCCTGAACGCGGCTAACACCACCTATTCGGGCATTCTGTCCGGCTCGGGCGGGGTCAAGCTCACGGCATCGGGGAACCAGACCTTTAACGGTGCCAACACTTATACCGGCACAACCGAATTAGATGCAGGCACACTTGTGGTGAATGGCGACCAGAGCAGTGCCACAGGCGATACGCTGGTCAACAACAGCGCCAATCTGGCAGGCACTGGCACGCTGGGGGGCGACACAACGGTGCAGCAGGGCGGCACGCTGACCCCCGGTGACGTGACAACTCGTGTTGGCATATTGAACATTGCAAAAAACCTGACACTGGCAAGCGGGTCTACTCAGGAATTTTATATGGGCCAGACAAATGTATCTGGCGGGGCCTATAACTCGCTGGTTGCGGTGGGGGGGGATTTAACCCTTGGCGGCACGCTCAACATTACCCCCAACACAGCGGGACCAAATGTGCATAACAATAGTTTGGACCAAGGCCTTTACCGTTTGTACACATATGGTGGCACGTTAAGCGGGGTTGCAGACCAGACCTTGGTAAGCTCCGGCCAGACAGCAGCTTTGCAAACATCCATCGCCCATCAGGTCAACCTGATTGTTGACTATGGCAACCTGACCTTCTGGGATGGGGGAAACACAAACAACCGCGCCAACCTTACTGTAGATGGTGGCAACGGCACATGGACCACCCAGAGCGGTGCGGCCGACCTGAACTGGACCAACAAGGAAGGCACAACTAACGGGCCATGGGTGAATGGGTCGTTTGTGGTTTATGCAGGCAATGCCGGAACGGTTACCGTGCAGGACACAGCCAACGGGCAAAGCTCCAATGTTGTGACCAACGGCATGCAGTTTGCCAACAATGATGGAAAAATTTACAAAATAACCGGGGATGACCTTTACGCGGCCACCTCAACCACCACTATTCGCGTTGGGGATGGCACCACTGCTGGTGCCTCCATTACCGCAATACTGGATACTGTTCTAAACGACCAGTCTGTTACGGGGGGCACCTCCCTTGTAAAAACCGATCTGGGCACGCTGATTTTAACCAAAGACCAGACCTACCAAGGCACCACAACCATTGATGACGGTGTTTTACAGTTGGGTAATGGGGGCACAACCGGTTCGCTCGCGGCTGGGTCTGCCATCGTTAATAACGGAACACTTGCCATAAACCATAGTGGCACATTCACCTTGGCCCAAAGTATTTCGGGTACAGGCGGGTTTGCACAAAACGGGGTGGGCACCACGGTCCTGAGCGCAAACAACACCTATACAGGCGACACCACCGTGACCCAGGGCACGCTGGAAGTGGATGGCTCCATTGCCACATCCGCCACAACCGCCAGCGATGGTGGCATACTGACCGGCTCAGGCACTGTGGGTAATACTGTTATTGCGCAGGGGGGAACGCTGGTCTCCCCCGGTGTGCAGGGCAACCTGACCGTACAGGGCACTTTGCAAACAGACCAGAACTCTGCCGTTGCTCTGGCCGGAAACGACCAGCTTTCTGGCAAGACAATGGTTTTTCAGGGCACGCAATACCAGCAGTTGCAATCGGGGCTTGTGACTGTAACAGGCAGCGCCGCCATGTCTGGCACAGTAGCCCTGACTGTTAGCCCCTCCATTCAGCTCAAAATGAATGAATACTATACGCTTGTTACGGCGGGTGGCGGCTTTACCCAAAAAAGCGCTTTGTTGCAAACCAACCTTATCAGCCCTTACACTTTTATTTCTCCCACCCTGTTTTACAACGGCAATGATCTTGATGTGCTCATGGCGCGGAACGCCCTGAGCTTTGCTTCGGTCACCAACAGCCGCAATGAGCGTGAAACGGCACAGATGGTAGACGGCCTGCCGCAAAACAACGCCATTGTGCAGGCCATGACGTTCCTCAGCCCCGATGAGACACGCCACAGCATGAATGCCCTTTCGGGCGAGGTCCATGCCTCTGCCCGCACAGCGCTGATACAGGACAGTCTGTTTGTCCGGCAGGCTGCGGTGGACCGGCTGGACACAGCCGAGTGTGACGGTGGCCATGTTGATGACACCCTGCACACCGCATCCCTTAAAACCGGCCGCAAGGATGAAGGCTGCCTTGCCGAACAGCCCGTGCTGTGGGGGGAGGCCTATGGCAGCCTTGGCCATAACGGGGGAGATGGCAACGCTGCTGCCCTGCACCACACCAGCACCGGCTTTGTTATGGGGGTGGATGCGCCCATCAGGGACAACACATGGCGCATTGGCGGGCTTATCAGCTATGGCCGCTCCATGTTTGATGTCGGGAGTGGCCGTGGCTCTTCGGGGCATGGCAACACTGTAAGCCTTGGGGGGTATGCGGGCACACACTGGGGGGCACTCAACCTCAAACTGGGAGTGGCCTATACGTGGACCATGCTGGGCCTGCAACGCAATGTTGCATTCCCCGGTTATTCGGACCGGCTTTCAAGCAACTATATGGCGGGCACCGCGCAGGGTTTTGCAGAGATGGGTTACCGGTTGCACACACGCTATGGCATAGCTGAACCTTTTGCCAATCTGGCGTATGTAAACCTGCAAACCAATGGCTACCACGAACACGGTGGTGCGGCAGCCCTGCGGGGCTATGGCACGGATGCAGGCGTTGGTTTTTCCACCCTTGGGGTTAAGGCGTCCTCTACCCTGAATATTGGAAAAATGCTGTTCATTCCGCATGCATCGCTTGCTTACCGGCGCGCGTTCGGGCTGACCACACCCACGGCGCACTCCACTTTTATCGCCGGGGGGAGCGGGTCCATGGATATTGCGGGGGTGCCGCTTTCGGTGAATGCCGCAGTCATTGATACAGGGTTAAGCGCCAGACTGAGTGACCGCATAAAAATCGGGCTGTCTTACATTGGCCAGTATGGCAACCAGTCGGTTGATAGCGGTGTTAAAGGCAGTGTGGAGTGGAAGTTCTAATATCCTACAGGTGCACGCGCATGTGTGTGCGCAGGTCATTGCACCGTTTGGCGTATTTGGATGCTCTGGACGCGGTGAAATAGTTGATCAGGAATGCCCCAAGCAAAGACCCGAACGAGATCACGGTCAGCAGTTCCCCGCTAAACAGGATTGGGGCATCATAATGCAAGGCGGAATACCATAGCAGGCCAATGCTCAGCACCGCGCCGCAAAAGCCCAGAACACCGGTGGATTTGAGCAAGGAGTCCTCAATACTTTCAAAGGCCGATGTCTCCCGCCACAGGTCAAACAGCTTGCGGTCCACATCATCTACTGCTGCGGTGTGTTCCTTAATTTCGGCATCGGTGCGTTTGTGTGGATTTTTACGGTGGATATCAAGCTCCTGCCGCGCCTTGGCAAACACGCGCCGCCGCTCCTTGATGGCAGGCAGGCTGATATCCACAAAGCTGAGAATAGCCACGTTGAGCCCGGCGGAAAGCTGCACAACCGCCTGAAAGTCACCCCATGTCACGCTCATTGTTCTGGCACCTCAACCTTTAACACGCCTGCTGGTCCGCCCCTTTTTATAAAGCTGCCCGGCCTAAATAAAGGGGAATGGGGGCATGCCCGTCATGCCGCCATGCCCGTGCCACCCCCTAAAAATGTCCCCGGCACGCCATACTTGGCGGTATCTCCGCCCCGCACTCCCAAACTTAGGGGAGTGCTGCCGTCTGGTACAGCGAAACGCGTAGCCCCCCGTGGGGCACAGGTGCCTGAGGGGGTAAAAATGGCAGGCCGGTTGCATGGGCCAGCATGGCCTCGGTCGTGACAATACCAACCCGCCAGCCCGAAAAATGGGCCAGAACGGTCTGCCCCAATGCGCGGTACAGGGGCAGCAGGCTCTGCTTGTCGCCTATGCGGGTGCCGTAGGGCGGGTTGGCCATTATCAGCCCCGCAGGCCCGGGGGGTGGGCGCAACTCACTAATCGTGGCCTGCGTGAATGTTGCATAATCCTGCACACCTGCACGCTCTGCGTTGGCGCGGCTCATGGTTATTGCCCCTGCATCGCGGTCGCTGCCGTAAAAGTGGACGGTAGGTGTGCGCTGGCTTTTAACATCGCGCATGACCTGCCATGCCTGCGCATCAAACGTGGCCAGCAGTTCAAACGCAAAGTGGCGGGCGCGACCGGGGTTAAGGCGGGCAGCTATTTCGGCCGCCTCAATCACAAACGTGCCTGAGCCACACATGGGGTCCAGCACCGGCTCCTGCCCGTTGTAGCCACACTGGCGCAGGAACAGGGCGGCCATTGTCTCGCGCAGGGGGGCGCGGTTGATGGCCTGCTTGTAGCCACGGCGGTGCAGCAGGTCGCCCGATGTATCCACGCTCAGGGTGCAGATATTCTGCTCGATCCGGGCGCGGACCAGCACGGGGGCGTCCTCGGTCTGTGTGGCACCCAGCGTTTGGGTAATGGCCTTGCCAATACGCTCGGCCGCAGCGCCTGCGTGATACACGCGTGAGGCCGTGCAGCTTGCCTCTACCCGGAAGGGTACATCGGGGCGCAAAACGCTCTGCCACGCCACCCGGCATGCCCGTTTGTCCAGTTGGGACAGATGCACCACGGGAAAAGAGGCAATACGGGCAAGGACCCGGCTTGTCCCGCGCACCCACAGGTTGGCACGCCAGACTTCTGGCCAGCCACCGCGGATGACCACCCCACCGGGCACGGCCACGGGCTGCTTGAAACCCTTGAGCCGCACCTCCGCGCACAGCACCGGTTCCAGCCCCGGCACGGTGGCCAGAAAAATTTCAAAGTCCTTGTCTTTCGTCATGACGCCTGAATGACAGGAACCCAGCCCATCGGCAACTCTATACCTGATACCCAAGCCCCCTATGGGCAACTGAAGGGGAGTTGAGGTAATGCCAAAGCCGTGTATAATTGTTGCAAAATCGAACGATTAAGCAGGAGCTTTTTATGAAAAAAACCATTCTGGCTGTGCTGGCCGCAACTGCGGGCCTGTCCGGGCTGGCAGGCAACGCACAGGCCGCAGCCGATGGTGCGCAACTGTTCGCAACACACTGCGCCATGTGCCACCAGAGCACCGGTGCAGGCGTGCCCGGGCAGTTCCCTCCGCTTAAAGGCCGCATCAACCTGATTGCCGCCACCCCCGAAGGCAAGGCCTACGTTATGCACGTTCTGCTTAACGGTCTGGCGGGTAGCCTTAAGGCTGGTGGTGCGTCCTACATGGGGTACATGCCCTCCATGGCCGCCATGTCCGATGATGAGATTGCCGCCCTGCTCACCTACGTTTCCGCCCTATCGGGCGATGCCTCGGCCCCGGCCTTTACGGCAGACGAGGTTAAAACCGCGCGCGCAACCCCCATGCAGCCGGGCCAGATTCTGGAAGAGCGCAATACGCTTAACGCAGCACACCCGCTGCCATAAGCCGCTGCCCGCACCACCGGGCCAGACAGCAAAAAGCCTCCCGCATGTTTGTGCGGGAGGCTTTTTTGGTTTTAGGCCCCCGGCACGCTCCATGCCGGGGGTGTGGTGGCGCGCTTACTGCGCGGTATAGCCACCATCAATCACCAGTTCACTCCCGGTCATGAACTTGGATTCGTCAGACGCCAGGAACAGAATGCCGTAAGCAATATCATTCGGCTCGCCCAGATGGCCCAGCGGGTGCAGGTCCACCAGCTTCTGCCGTGCTTCGGCCGCGTCCTTGGTCAGGCCCTGCACCATGGGGGTCCAGATATAGCCCGGATGCACGGAGTTAACACGGATCTTGTAGCCCGATTTAGCACAGTGCAGTGCAGCGGACTTGGTAAACAGGCGCACGCCACCCTTGCTGGCGTTGTAGGCGGCAAGGGTTGGGTCACCCACCAGACCTTCAATGGAGGAGAGGTTGATGATGGAGCCACTCCCCACTTTTTTCATGGCTTCAACAGCATATTTGGTGCCGAGGAACACGCTGTTGAGGTTGATGGACTGCACACGCTGCCAGTCTTCCAAGCTGGTGCTTTCCACCGTGCCATTATAGGCAATACCGGCGTTGTTGACCGCAACATCGAGCTTGCCAAAGGTCTGCTCCGCAGCGGCCACGGCGTTCTGCCAGTCTGCTTCCTGCGTCACATTGAGTTTGACAAACAGGGCATCGCCCCCGGCAGCCTTAATTTCGGCTACGGTGTTATGCCCGGCCTCTTCCTGCAAGTCGGCTACCACAACCTTGGCACCTTCCTTGGCCAGCAAAATTGCCGTGGCTTTGCCAATACCATTGGCTGCCCCTGTAACAATGGCCACTTTTCCTGCAACGCGGGTCATGCTTTTACTCCATGGTTTGTTCTGTCCCGTTATTACAAACGCAAACCAGAGCGTTTAGCCTTGATGCCCGTCAAAAAAATTGAATTCTTCACTGATTTTTCAAAAAAATCATGTCTTTGCACAGCCCATGCCTGCGGGCTTGGCAGGGCCATGCTGGCACGGCCCCATTTTTGGCATCTGTTAAGGCTTAGGCGCTATTTTTTTGCGCTTTCCACGCAGCCAGTGCCCGCGCGCGCGCCACCGTATGCTCTACAATGGGGCTGGGGTAGCCGGTGGGCTGCAAAAGTGTTGCCTGCCATGGGGTGTGAATGTCCGGGCCAGACAGCCCCGCCAGTTCGGGCACCCATGTGCGGATATAGGCACCATCGGGGTCGAACTTCTGCGATTGCAAAATGGGGTTCATAATCCGGAAGAACGGAGCCGATTCCACGCCTGTACCGGCATTCCATTGCCAGTTCATGGGGTTGCTCGCCGGGTCGTAGTCCACCAGCGTATGGGCAAACCAGCGCTCGCCCTCGCGCCAGTCAATGAGCAGATGCTTGACCAGAAAAGACGCCACCACCATACGCACCCGGTTGTGCATAAGCCCGGTCTGCCAGAGCTGGCGCATGCCCGCATCGACTAGGGGGTAGCCTGTGCGCCCCTTTTTCCACCGCGCCAGCCCCTTGGGGTCCACCCGCCATGGCATTGTGTCAAACTCGGGCTTGAGGTTACGCGTGGCCAGATCCGGGTGTTCCCACAGCAAGGACCACGCAAATTCCCGCCACCCGATTTCGGACAGGAACTTCGCCCCCCCGCTCCGGGCATCGCTCGCGGCTACGGCATGCCATATCTGCCCCGGTGTAACCTGCCCCGTGCGTAAAAAAGGCGACAGCTCGGAGGTTGCATCCTTATCGGGAAAATCCCTGCCCTGCTCGTAGGTTTGCAGGCTGTGGGCTATAAAGTCCTGCAGGCACGCATGCGCGTCCTGCTCGGAAAAAGCATGGTAGGGCTGCATGGCCATAGCCCAAGGGGGCAGGCTGGCAAGCTGGGCATCCGGGCTAACCTGTTTGGCAGTAAAGGCCGCGCTGGGGGCAAACACCATGCCACTAGGGGCTGGCAGAGGGGCCGGGTAATGGGCTGTAGCCGTAGCCGCGCGCCAGAACGCGCCAAAAACCTGAAAAGGCTGCCCCGCCTTGCTGCGTACCGTCCATGGTTCATGCAGCAGGCTGCCCGGCGTGCTGTGGGCCGCAACTCCCATCTGTTTAAGCTGGGCCTTGAGCACTGTGTCCGTTGCTTTGCCCGGCGGGTCGTACCGGCGGTTCCAGAACACCTGCGTGCAGCCACTTAGGCGGACCAGTTCTGGCAGGAGCTGTTCCACCTGCCCTGCAAAAACATGCAACTGCCCGCCACGGGCACGTAAGCTCTGGTCCAGTGCCTGCACACTTTTGGTTTGCCACCAGTCCAGCGCGGTTATGCAGGGCTGGCCGGCAGGGTGTACAAACACGCACAGCAATGGCTGCCCGGTCCGCACGGCGTTGGTCAGGGCAAGATTGTCGGCCAGACGCAGGTCATCACGGAACCAGACCAGAACGGGGGATGGATCACTCATATCAAAACCCATCCCTGCCTCAGGCACCTATTGCGGGCCAGCGCTAGTTGACCGGACCATCGGACAGGCGCACCAGCACCTTGACCGGGTCTCCGTTATCGTCCGGGCCTACGTAAAAATCACGCCATGTATTGCGTGAGAAAATCCATGTTTTGGACAGGTTCACCCCAAGGGAGGTGCTTTTGCACGGTGGTCCGCCATCTGCTGGCTGCTGGCCGTTGGCACACTGGCCACCGCCCCCTCTGGCGGGCAGGTAAACATTGGTCTCCAGCTCCGCTGTGCGGCCATTGAGGCGGATTGTACCTTCCACCCCCACCTTTTTGCTCACCTCAAGTGGTGCACCGGCCTGCGGGGGTGGGCCTTGCACGACCACATCGGAAAAATTGGCCGGGTTGACCGAACACACCTCGGACGAAGCCGAACTGATCGTGCGTTCCACGTCGTTAACAGTGACCACCACATGCACGTCAATAATGTAAACCGGGCCGGACACACACAACGTGCTCTCGCCATCGTTGGCGGAATAGGGGGAGCGCGGCACGGCAGGGGACGCGGCCATGGCCGAACCACACACCACAGGCAGAATACAGGATGCGATGAAAAGACAGGATGCCACACCAAAAAGTCTAAGCTTCATCACCACTGCGGCACCCTTTATCCATCGCTTGTAAAAAAGCCATCCTCAAAGCCGCACCCAATCTGGCATGAATGGCCAGAAATAAACAGCCTGTCTCAACACCAGAGACAGATGAAAACAGCCAACCCCCAGCCTGCCTGCCTTTAAGAGGCCACCCAGCCCCCATAAGCCAGAGCCAGCACGCACGACAGCGGCAGTGTCAGCCCCAGCGCAAGCCTGGCCACTTTAAGCCAGCGCTGCTCGCGCTTGAGCGCCTTGCCATTTTCCACCGTAATGAAGGACGCGGTATAGGCCAGCCACAGGCTTGCATGTTCCTCATCACGCGTTGGCACATCGGATAAAATGCCATCGACCCCTTCTGGCCCAACATTTTTGGAAATCAGGGGAGGAGCATACAGGCCAGCCGCGCACAGCCCAGCCGCTATGCCAAACCCAAGGGCCAGAAACGCACAGACCGGGGAGTATTCCCGCTGGGAAAAAGCACCCGCCAAAGAGGCAGCCGCAAGTGTTACGGACAGCACAAGCACCGCACCCAGATGCGCCTTGACCGTACCTGATGCCCTGAGCATTTCCTGATACCCTGCATCCGCCATGGCCTTTTTTTCTTTGGCCAACCACAGGGCAAACTCTTTGTTGTCTGTCATTCTCGCGTTCTCCACGCGGCGGTATGGGGCGGAACATTGCAAAATGCAATCCACCCCCTTTTACACACGCACGCCTTGGCAAAACCGGCCTATGCCGCACCCTTTTTGGGGCGGTTGAGGGAGAATCGCGGCCATGTGCCAAGCGGGCCTGCTCAACAGGGGTTTAGGGGGGCATGCCAATGGCTTGGGCAAAAATGCACAGCCAGAATACAGATCTGCCTAACCCACCGCGTAAACGGCTGTTTTCTGTTATTTTTATGGATGGATGGTGGACCCGACGCTACAGGGGTATTCTTTTTTTATCAATCACTTACGGTGTCTAACCATTAAATTATCCACACTGTAGATCAAGGCTTCCAGAGGCAGAGTGTCTAACCTTTTCCGATTCGCTTATCGATTCCCCACGCAGGCCAAACCAGTTATACCCCGCCAAGCCAACGGCTCTCCGCTGCCCATGAGCGCCGTTGGTCTGATCATTTTCCCGACGCCGGGAAAATGGTTTGTCACTCACTTTTTAATGCCAAGCGAGCTTGCTGCTCACAAGCCAGCACCAAAGGCCGACAAGCCGAGTATGGTCCCAGCATGGTTCCGCTCGGCCCGGTGTATTCCACCTGCTCCACATGCCCCTGCCGCAGCCGGGCGACAAAGTGGCATGTGCCGTGGCCGGACAGGTCCAGTTCCAGCGAGAGCGGCCCCTTGATCGTGAACGGTCCCTGCACCTGCTGGTCCTGCCGCCATTGCAGTACCTCGCCATCTGGCAGGGTAGCCGCGTTATCCGGCACCCCAGCACAGGCGATCAGGTCCGAGCGGGGCATGCCAATCAGGTCATGCTTGGCCTGCATTGGAACAGTGGAGCAGGCTGACAACGCCAGAAGGCAGACCAACGCTTTAATCCGCATCGTCCTGCCCTCTCGTAAGCTGGCCCCAGAAGCTGCTCGCGTTCGCACGCCAGCGCAACGCAACAGCCAGCAGCACCGCGCCGAGGCCGACAAATGCGCCCCCGGCGATGGCTCCGCACTCAAAGTCTAGGCTCACTGGACGGCCAGCGTCTTGAGGGCAGTCGCCTCCTGCGTATCCGTCACGTTGGACAGGCTGATACCCAGAACGCCCATAAACGCATCCAGCACGGTCAGCAGGGCATTGAAGGCAGTGATGGCGGTATTGATGATCGTGCTTGTCACGGTGGACTGAGCGGCGGTCAGGCCCGCGCGCAAGGCCGTGGCCACGCCATTCAGATCCACCAGAATCGTATCCACAGCCGATTTCCAGTTCGTATCGTCATACGTGATGGTCAGCGTGCCGTTGGTTGCGCTAGAGAACGAGGCTAGTGCTGCGGACAGTGCCCCCCCGGCTGCTTCAATCGCAGCCACGGCGGGCGCGCCCATGGCGGTGGAAATGGCCGTGATGCTCAGAATGGTCGCTACGGCATTAACGCCAGCCTGCCCGTAAGCTTTCACCTTGGCGGTGTTGAGCGTGACGGTGGTTGTGCTGCCCGTGGTGGCGACCGTGCAGGCGGTCAGGGCGGTCACTCCCACAAGGGCGGACGTGCGCAGGAAGCTGCGGCGGGAAAGGCTTTTCATTTCGTATCGTCCTTGGGGATGGTGACAACGGAGCCGGGGCCAGCAACTGGGGGCTTGGCTGCGGCCACACTGGAGCGCAGGGCAAAGGCCGCGTTAGCCGCGTACTTCCAGTTCAGAGCAAGAAAGTTGATGGCCCGATAAGCCAGCCAGAGCTTGCCGGACTGGTTGGCCGGTAGCGGGATCTGCGTTGCAGCAAGCCCGGCACCCGCAAACACGGCGCAGGCGATTCCCGCCCACATTGCATAGGGCTGAGGCAGGAGCAGCAGGGCGGCAAGGGGGGAAAGGCCGCCGACAGCCGCAGAGGTTGTCTGGGTCACTGTAGTTTTGGGGGATGGCGTATCAGCCATGGGGTTATCCTTCTCCAAAAGGCCCCACGCGATAAAACGCATGGTGACCAATCGTGCAGCGATAGAAGCGGGGAGCAGCCCATGCAGGCGCGTGCGGAAGGCGCGTGTCATAGTAGCTGTCTGCCCCGCTGGTGATGTCGTTAAGAGTGCCGCTCACAAGGCGCTGGGCCAGCGCAAGAGCGGTCTGGAACTGCGTATCTGCGCTGGTCACGGCCAGAAGCTTTTCCCGGTTGGGATCGTCGTCATTCCAGCAGGAGAACTGCCACGGACAGAGGAACACGCCACAAATATCGCGCCCCCACCAAGCGGGCCTAGCCAGTCGGTTCATGCCAGCGCATAGAACCGCCTGCATACCCGATGGCCCTTCCCCCCTAGCCTCTCCCCACGCGGTACGGGCAGCAACCTGCGCCGGGTCAGTGAGTAGAGAGGTTTGCAGCATCGGCCTGCCCTCCCTGCGCCACATCCCACGGTTCGCGCAGGTGTAGCCAGCGGACCCATATGGTGCTGGCCACCTCCTGATCGGAAAGAACGGTAGAGCCAATGGCGGCACCCACCGTGCAGAGCAGGCCCACCACTACCGCCAGTTTGCGCCACCGCCGCAGGCTGTCCTCGGCCAGTTGGTTCTGCCGCTTTTGGGCACCTGTGTGCTCGGCTATCTGCTGGGTCAGGGTGGTCAGGGCGTTGCGCGTGTCCGCCGCCTCTACAGCCCGATTGCGTTCGCGCTCCTGCCCCTGCGCCTCGACGGAGATCAGTTTCTCCATCATGGCGGACTGGCCAGACTTGAGTGTGTCCACATCATCCTCCAGCCCATCAAGGCGGCGGGCGTGGCTGTCCACGATCACGCGCAGGTCATCATCAGCCGCGCAGGTTCCTGCGCACTGTGCTTCAGTCATTCTTTTTATCCGGGCATAAAAAAACCGCCCTCAGCGGCGGTCTGTGTGTTGGAGAGGTCAGGGGCAGGCAGTGTTCAGGCTGCGGGGGTGCTGGCCGCCATGACATCCGCAGGGTGTGTGGGCAGCACCGTGCTTGTGATGTCCGTGCCGTTTGCAAGGGCATTGATTGCGCTCACATAGGCTTTCATGTCTGCTGTAAACACCTCACCCATAGCGGCAGCCAGATTGGCCTGCTGCCGTATCCACGCCTGTTCCGTGGCGGCCTGTGTTTTCAGGTCAATTACGGCTGGTGCCGGGCTGTATAGTACTAACGCGCCATCACTAACCGCATATGACGCACTATTGCGCTCTGCCCATTGCTCGGGCGTTAAAACGAGAAAACCCGATTTTGTATAATCAACAGAAATATCAACATCACTGTCATACCATGCCGCAACGGGGGCAGGTTGACTGATATCGGGATTATAAGACGCATAGTATCGCGCAGAATCAGTCATGACAAAACCTCATATCGCCCAAAAAAGAATGCGCCAATTATTGATGTTAATATTGGTAATAACCATATTACCCGGATTTGACTTACTACAAACGCTTATGGCCGCACCGCCTATTACAAGTGTTATGTTATCTCCAAGTAAGGACACAGGTATCGCATATATGTAAGACCCGTCTGTGGTTACGGGGTCCGCCATAATTTCTCCCGGCACATATCCTAAATCAGCAGTTACGCACTGCAATTTTGCACCAAATGCGGTGGGCGTTCTACCAAGATTGTGCGGGATACTATAAGTATAGTAGCGTTGTATTACTTGAGGGGCACTTACAAAATTAACCGGTATATCAGCCAGATTAGCCAGAACAGTAGTGTTGGATACTGTGCGTCCGTTGGCATCCTGCACCAGATCGGCAATGCGCGCTTGACCTGATACCGCGATAGAGCGGACGTAACGCCCCTCGGCCGTTTCAGCGTTCAAGGCATCCTTGCCGTTGAACAGCGCCACATCGGGAACAGTGGTTTGTCCACCAAATGCTACGGGGCCGGTAACGCTTTGAAGTGTTGCAAGGGCCATTTGCAAAAACTGCGTGTTGGACCAAGCCTGTGTAGCATACCCGTTAAACAGGGACTGCCACGTTGCACCCTGTGCACCGGGGGTGGATACGTTTGCGTCAGAGGTGGAGACCCAGAACGCGCCGGGAGTGGCTGGGTCGGCAACCACTGCATTGAGCGGGTATCCTCCCATGGCCACCGCAAGCTGGGCATTGAAAGGGGCAATAATACGCGAAGCCACAGCAGCGAGAGACGGATAAAACGGAGCACCAGGCGCGACAGAGATCATGTCTGCCGTAAGCGCCGCAGCGCCAGAGGGGACAACAATCTGCCAGAGCGGGTACGCTCCTGACGGTACAGATGATCCAATAGTGTTGATTTTCACTGAGAACTGACCCGGGTTTTTCATCAGGAATTGACCCAGCCA
>JBDNSL010000036.1:0-21780 GCA_047719095.1 Acetobacter sp. | reverse complement strand
TTCTCAATGGGCGGTTGATCGTGCGCGTCGAACGTGTTTCGACCTGTGTGTCGGCGGTCTGGACCCGCAGCAGCGATGTCGGATCGCCGCTGCGGCGCAACCTGCTGGAGTGGGACAAAATGTTTAATGGCGATCCTCGGGTAGAGGGCCAGTCATACTATTTGACGTTCGTCTATGCTGACCATCGGAGCAACGATGTCGTGTCCATGCCTCTCACGGCGCATCCGGAGCGTTTTGAAGATACGGCCGGTGTCACCCTCATGTCGTGCCAACCGAAACGGCGTCATAGTAAGTGACGATCTTTGCGTCAGGCGATCCCGCCGACAACATCACGCTCGGCGGGTCTGCCAGAACACAACCCATTCAGTTGGGATCATCTGAATGGGTGGAGATGCTTGCAAAAAACAATGAAACAGAGCCTTTCTGCTGAACCAGAGTTCAGTGGAAATTCTCTAGACGTGACATCGCGACGCAGGATGCCCCGCTCCAGAAACAGATTCAGATTGCGCTGGATCGAACCCTGTGAGGGGACGTGCCCATGCTCCATGATCCTGCCCAGTGTTTTCCATATCTCCGCTACCGTCGCGCGTGGTCCGGCATTCCAGAATGCCATGAAACAGGATGCGTCGCAGATCGGTCATCTTGACGCCGACCTCATCGCTCCGTTCCTCCAGGCTGCGCACCACGCTCCGGCTGGCGCCCATGCCGGGGCGGATTTCATTCAGGGACGGTGAAGAGCGGCGATGTTCGGAGAAGGCGAGCATGGGTTTGATCCTGTCACGATCAGAGATAAGGAAACGTCGAAAACCTCAGTTTTCACCGGCATGGATGTAGAACTCGACGGGTACGGTCAGGGTAATGGGATCCCCCACAACACTGTCCGGCGGGACAGGCAGCGGCTGGGCGCGTTTGGGCAGCGCCACCGCCTCCTGATCCAGCAGCGGATGGCCGGAAGAACTGGCCAGTGTGACCGAGAGCACATGGCCTTTGCGGTCCATGGAGAAGGTCACGGTCGGCACGCCTTCCTGACGATCGGCCATGGCGTCGGACGGATAGCGCTTGAACTTTTCAAGTTGCGCCAGCAGCGCGCCCTGCCAGGTGACCGGATCATGTGATGCCTTGGAGGATGACGCGCCGGGAGCCGGAGCCGCCTGTGTGGGGGCTGGCGGGGCTTCTGATGAGGGCGGTGCTGTTGTCGCCTCGGCGGGTGGCGTCTTGTCAGGGATCGGCTTTTTGAGCATCGGCACAGGTTTGTGTTTCTTTACCAGTTTCTTCGGTTTTTCCGGCTTCGGCACCGGAGCCGGCGAATTGGGCGCGGGTGATGGCGGGGCCGTGATCTTGGATGGGTCCATGGGGGCCGGATCAGGAATTGACTGGGTCTGCTGCGGTCCCGGCGGCAGATCGGTGGGCGGTGTTGGTGTGGATACCGGCTCCGGGGCCATGTCGATGGCAATCGCGGCCGGGGGCGGTTCCGGTACGGTCATGACCGGCGGCGGCAGACGCATGATCCACCAGACCGCACCACCGCTGACGGCCAGCACGACGAGAAAGGACAGCCCCCAACGCAGCGCATCTTCACGCCGGGCCCGACGCAACTGCCCCCGCTGCCAGTCCGCAAAAGACAGGGGGACGACATCCTGCAGGGCGTCCACAGCCTGTGTCACCACCGCCTCATGCGCCGTGCCGCTCACGGTGTCGGTCCGGATGCGGGCGCTGTGGCCGGGCGTACCGTGGACGCCGCGCCGCCACCGGCAGGCACAGGGGTTGACCCCGCCTCGGCCCCTTCCTCCTGCCCTTGCAGATTGACCAGCGCCACTTTGAGATAACCGGCGGTGCGCAGTTTATCCATCACACCCATCAGCGTGCCGTAATCGACCGTCCTGTCGGCCCGCAGGAAGATGCGTTCGTCCTTGTTGCCTTTGGTCGCACTTTCCAGCGCACCGGGAAGCGCATCGGTGCTGATGTCATCCTCCCCCAGCGCCAGACCATGATCGGCCTTGACGGTCAGGAACACCGGATTATCCGGGCGCGGCGTCGGTTTTTCGGACGAGGAGGGCAGATCCACCGGCACATTCACCGTTGTCAGCGGGGCGGTGACCATGAAGATCACCAGCAGGACCAGCATCACGTCGATGAACGGTGTTACATTGATCTCACTCGCCTCATGCGGGTTTTCATCAGTATGACGGATGCGGATCATGCCGCTTACTCCCTCGCCACCGAGCGACTGTCGCGGGATACGCCGAGCCGCACCACCTGTCCGCTGGCGGTCAGGGCCTGCATACGCCCGAGATCACGTGACACCAGACGCATCACCAGCGCGGTGAGGTCGGCGACCTGCGCGCGGCACGAAGCGGTCTGGCGGGCGAGATGGTTGTAGATCACCACCGCCGGAATGGCGGCAACCAGACCCAGCGCCGTGGCCAGCAGGGCTTCGGCAATGCCGGGGGCCACCACGGCGAGGCTGGTCGCCTTGCTGGCCGCGATACCGGTAAAGGACGTCATGATGCCCCAGACAGTGCCGAACAGGCCGATGAAAGGTGACGTCGCGCCAATGGTGGCCAGCACACCGGTGCCCCGCATGAGTCTGCGGCCCTCGGCGGCTTCAAGCCGTTCAAGGTGCAGCACGATACGCTCCTTTAGACCCTCGCTATCGTCGGGAATGTCGGCAGAGCGCTGACGTTCGGTCTCGGCAGCCATGACCAGCGTATGGGCGATGCCATTATGACGAGTGCCTTCCTCGCCGAGGTCCAGCGTATTGGCATCTTCCAGTGCTTTTTCCGCCTTCTGAAGCTTTAGCCGCACGCGCAGCAGTTCCACCGATTTCGCGGTGAAAATGGTCCAGGTCAGCAGAGAAGCCACGGCCAGCAGAATCATCACGCAGCGCACGACAGGACCGGCGTTGAGGAACATCTCCCACGGAGAAAAGGAAATCGGTGCAAGATCGGTCATGAAAGACCTCCTTTGAAAGACGGCCTGCGCCACGCCCGCAGGAGGCAGACGACGGTCACAACAAGGGGAATGGACAGGGCAACCCACGACAGGGCCAGCCAGATGCCGTGCTGGCCCAGCAGGGCGGACAGCAGACCGAAGAGGGTGAGAAGCCCCAGCGCAATCGGCCATGGCCAGACCGGCACAGGCTGACACTGTGAGGAAGCAGATATGGCTGGGAGTGGCTTTTCGGGAGAAACGACGTTCATCGGGCTATCTCCCCAGTCAGAACAGGCGACGGCCCATCCTCGACGTCATCCAGATCATACCCCAGCGCGCGCAGACGGGCGTCGGTCGCCATCTTGCGCTTACCCACCCACAGCACCAGACCGCTCACCAGAACGCCGATCACAACACTATCGAGCAACGCCCAGAGGATTTTCAAAGGCATGCCACCGTAATCACCGAAATGCAGCGGGCGAGAGATTTCGAGGAAGCGCAGATACCACGGCATCGGATACGCACCGGCCAACTCCCCCGTGCGGGCATCAACCAGAACAGGGGTAAACAGCCGTGCCCGCAGCGGGGTCGCACCATGGCTCCACAGCACGTAATGGACGGGGCTGCCAAATGGTGCACCGGGGAAAGAAAGGCTTGTTACCTCATTGCCGGGGGCCGCCTTGGCCGCCGTGTCGAACGCCGCCTGCACGGACGACAGATGATCCTGCGATACGACCGGAAGCTGCGCATAAGGTTTGAGTATCTGCCGAACATCGGTTATCCGCCACAGGCCGAACAATGGCGTCTGCAATTCGTTGACAAAGCCCGTGAACCCGACAACCAGCGCCCAGACCAGCGTGGCCACCCCCAACAGGTTATGCAGGTCCAGCCATGTCAGGCGCGCTGCCCGGTCCCGGCGCACCGCCCCGAATGGCAGCCGCTTCATGAAGCGGCCATAGAGCACCGTTCCCGAGACCAGCGATGCGACAAACAGAACCCCCATAACACCCATGAACAGCGCACCGGGCAGCCCCGCGAACAGGTTCATGTGCAACCGCGTCGCTGTGCCGAGAATAATCCCGGTCCAGGTACGGGGCTTTTTGGGGGCGTCAGGAGGCGGAGACTGCTTCAGAACCTCCGCGGTCCGGGCATCGAACTTGATCCAGTGGCCCGAGTTCCGGTCAGGATATTTCTCGTCATCCTTTAACGCCTGCCAGCTTGGAGCCATGGAGACCAGAACAGCCGGTTCATCGTCATCGGGTGAAACATTGGTGATAATCTGGCCCGGATAGAGCGCCCTCGCCTTCTCCACAATGACATCAAAGCTGGCATTCGGCGTGCCGGGCGGCAGCGCCGCGTAAGGCGGGTCATCGTCACCAACGAACGTGTCCCATATCTGCTCGGAGAACAGCATCGGCAGGCCGGTCACGCACACCACCAACAGGAACAGCGTGCAGACCAGGCTTGTCCATTTATGGACCACGAACCAGCGACGGAGCGTTCTGGTGCGCATCATCACTGGCCGTCAAATAATGCGGATGCTACTGATTCGCAACTAAAGGATTGTCGCACGCCCCACCTCATCTCTACCATCGGTATGCCCGGCATTGTCTCTCTATTGTCTATGACGATTGACGCCCGCGATTTTCTACCATCGGTCGAAAATTTTTTGTCGTGACCACCGGATACACTCCACACCAACGGCCACCCACAGCCCTCACGGCAGAGACTATCCCATCATGCGGCAGACCGCGCCGCATGTTCCGACACGCATGCTTCCAGTCACGCCCGCACAAAATTGCGATCCATTCTTAATACGGCAACAGCCCTCCTTACGGAAGAAAGAATTTCAGGATCACCAGAAGAAAAATAGCTGCCGTTTGAAACAGCAGACTATTACCAACTATACGTAAGGTTTCCATACACACGCCGCCCTTGGCCTAGGTAACATTGGTTTGTACCACACGATGCGGTGTAATATTTATTTGTGAGGTTAGAGATGGCCAATTGTGCCTTCAAACCTTTAAGAGACGAAAACACCTTTCCGAAATCGTAGTGTGCTCCGACGTCAAACAACACATAAGCGGGGGATTTAAAGGATTCGACGCTATCGATGTATGTAAAGCCGACGTACCGTGCCCCCCAATTCACTCCGAAACCGTCAAGAATATTTTTCGGAAACGTATAGTCAAAAAAACCGGACACCATATTGCGAGGGACGTAAGGAACAGACATACCAGACTGAGAAATAGCAGCGCCGTAACGTGCTCCAGTGTAAGGATTGAATCGTCTCGCTGTTTGGTTCGTGGTGGCGTATCGGACGTCCGTATAGCTGTATGAAGCTATTAACCTCAGATCCTTTGTAATGTTTGCATTGGCGGACACTTCAAAACCCTGCGACCTTACCCGCCCCGCATCTGCGCTAAAGTTTGTATGAACCATGTCCTGAATCAAATAATGGTCTTCATCAATACGAAAGGCTGCGGCTGTCAGCAGAATGTCTTTGTCAGGAACCTTGTATTTCAACCCGGCCTCAAGCTGGCGTCCTGTCAACGGCGCGAAAGGTTGCCCCTGCCAGTTCGTTGAGTTTTGCGGAACAAACGACGTTCCATAACTGAAATAAGGCGTCAGTCCGAAATCGAAGTTGTAAAGTATACCCGCTCTCCATGTGAACGCGCTCTGTGGTTCCGGGCTTGTTGAGTGGTTACTCGCCATAGAGATGCTTTTATTCCCGGCGTTTGAAAATTTTGTCGTTCTTGAATACGACTTATAATTCACCCAGTCTTCCCTGCCTCCAAGCAGAACGGACAGCCGCTTCCATTTAATCTGATCTTGGAAATATACACCTTCCTGAAAATAATCATTCCGAGCAAAAGAGCGACTACCAACGCAGTGGGCTGACGCCGCCGTGCTATAACAAGGCGTATAAATGGGATTAGGATTGTAGATACTGACTGGCACACCTGATATACCCTGAGTGTAGTCAATCCACCACGGCAAGGTGTAGTGATATTGTTGGAAGTCCGATCCAACGACCCATGTGTGATGAAGCGGACCGGTTGTAATCTTGCCATCCAGGCGCGTATCGAATGCGACAGTTTTGTGCGTTTCTATCCACCAGTTGGGTTGCACATAGGCAGTATCAGGACTGCCAATACCATTATAATATATGTTTTTCGCGTTATAGTTGCTGTTTTCATACCTAAAAACCTGGCTGAAATTTATATATTGGTTAAATTTATGATGAAACTGATATTCGAACATAGCATCACGTTCGCCCTGCGTATTCCAGTTGGGCATCCCCAAATAGGTATGTCTTGGTATTTTTCTATATCCGTCCGTAATTAAAGTCCCATGCAACGGATAATAGCCACTATTTGTTCCGTCTCCCGGCGAATAGATATAGCTTCCGATAAGCGTCAATGCTGTATTTTTATCGATATCCCAAGTTAACGAAGGCAAAATACCAACGCGATGATACGAGATATGGTCCGTTTGGGTGCCTTGCGTGACACCAATGGCCGCGACACGATAACGAATATTCCCCGATTTTGTTACTTTTCCACTGAAATCAAAAGTCGCTTCATAACGGCCCCAGTTTCCGAACCCGAGTGAAACATTATGGATAGGAGCTTCGGTTGGCTTCTTCAGTGACTCCCCTATCATTCCCCCAGGTGTCAGCTTGCCGTACATTACCGAAGCGGGGCCGTTGACTGCCTCGATACGCTCAAGGAATGTCGGTTCGCCAGCACTTTGACTATAAGTCAGCAAGCCATCGACAAACTGGGTGGTACTAAATCCTCTTTGCCTGAATGCATTAACATTTTTTCCGGCCGCTCCGGCATTCGCCGTTCCCATCGCCCCCGCATAGATACCGGGGGTATATTTGAGCGCGTCCTGCACACTCTGGGGCTGCTGATCTACCATCTGCTGCTTCGTGATAACATAAATCGAATTAGGAATCTCAGTAATAGGTGTATCGGTCTTCGTTCCGACCATCGTATTGTTTGCAACATATCCCACCCCGGGACCGGCTGGATCCTGATGCGTCAGGATTCCACCTACCCGCACAGGCCCAAGGGTGATGTTGGCTGATGATTTCCTGATAATAACACTATGAGAACCTGAAATCTGATACGTCAGACCTGTTCCCGCCAACACATGAGAAAGAGCAATATCCGGTGCAAAACTCCCCACGACACCGGGGCTGTTTATTTTTGCCGTGAGCGTATCGGAAACCGAGATCTGCCAGCCACTTTGTATCCCAAACGTGGTTAAAGCATTCGCCAAAGATTGCGGACTGATCAGGAACGATTTTGTAGCAACAGAGACAGTCGGTGCCGCCATAGCGGGTACTGTCCCGATGGCGACACCACCCAGCATGGTTGAGGACGCAAGAAATAAAGCTCTTCGTGCCCAAAACGCCTTGGAATAAAAACCTGTCCAACCTGTCCGCACCATAATCTGTGAGCCCCTTCGGCCATGTCCATTTTGCTGAGACTGCAACTGTCATATGAGAATGACACGCATTTTCCTCGTCATTGTGAACACGAACGAAGGGCCGCTTTTAATCGCACCAATACGAAAAAAAATTAACGATTAAGGATAGTCAGCCAGGATGTGACATTCCAGACACGCGCATTCTGGCCATCCGCCAGTGTCTGAAGGGCTGATCGCGCATCGGAAAGCTTATACAGCCCGCTTACCGTTTCAGCACCAAGGCCATGTCCATGCACCAAAACAGTCCCGCGCATGTAGTGCCCTAACACCCCGACCACCTCGGAAACAGGTTGACTATGCGCAACATAGAGCCCCTGCGCCCATAGGCCGACCTCCTGCGGCGCAATGGTGGTTGTTACTCCTTTACCTGCCTTTATCTGGAACACCTGCCCGGCATTCAGCAGGACCGGAGCATCATGAGACGCAACATGCGCAATGGAAACGCACCCTTCACGAACGGCGACGTCTGCTGCGCCGCCTGCCTTCACATCAAACACAGTCCCCACATCAGTTATCGTGAGTGAGCCCGCCTTCACCCTAAAAGGGTGAACCGCGTCATGCGTGACAGTAAACAGCGCCTCGCCTTTCAACAAGCGAACCTCGCGCTGTCCTTTTGTATCATCCGTATCAAGAGCGCTCTCTGGAGCCATGATAATCTGAGTGCCGTCACCAAGGGCAATTGTCCGCGTTTCCGCCCGTCCGGTCACATGGTCCGCCCGCAGGCACAAAAGCACGTCTGGCCCCCAGATAAGCCCCGCCACAGCGGCCGCCGCAGTGAACGACAACGAGGCGACCACTCTTCGCCGAACACCCTTGGCACGATATTTCAATACAACAGGCGATGTCGTGTCCTGAATGGGTTCCACCCGGCGCAGGACGGACATTGTATGTGCAATCTGCGCCCACTCCCGCTGGCGCTCCGGCTTTTCCCTGAGCCAGAGCTCAAAGCGCGCCCGAAGGCCCGCGTCATCTGGGTCATCACGCAGAACCAGAAACCATTCCGCTGCATTGGAAGGCTGAAACTCTTCAACCTCATCCTGCACATTCATGCACAGTTTCCTTTCGGGTCGCCATTGCGCCTTGGAGCATTGCAACAGGCCCCAACAAGAACACGTTCATGGATAATGTATACTCGTGCGACAAAGAGTCATTCGGACGAATAGAGATGCTTGCGGCAATGCTCCAGCCCCTGCGCGATCAGGCGATGCACTGAGCCTATGGGAATATCAAGCTCAACCGCAATTTCACGCAGCTTCCATCCCTCGAACCGACACAACAAAACAGCACGTTTTGTTTTTTCTGGCAGTCCATCAAGCGCCGCCATAACAGCGTCCAGTTCCTGACGGCCGGACATATTCGTCTCTGCAT
Source organism: Acetobacter sp. (assembly GCA_047719095.1). Classification (GTDB taxonomy): domain Bacteria; phylum Pseudomonadota; class Alphaproteobacteria; order Acetobacterales; family Acetobacteraceae; genus Acetobacter. The sequence continues at coordinate 12,981 of JBDNSL010000036.1, read as the reverse complement.
CGGTGGTCGCGGCCGGAACAGACTCAGTCGTGCCCTCATCCGCCTGAACAAAATATTGCCGCTCGCGTCCCTGTGCCCGATATTTATCAACGGCCAGATTACGCACGACCCGGTATAGAAAATGCAGAGGCTTTTCCGGTTTCTCAGAAGACTGGCACCGGATCCAGACTTCCTGAAGAAGGTCTTCGGCATGCACGTAGTCGCCCGTTATCCGGGCTGCGTATTTCAGCAGATCCCTGCGATTGTCGAGATAACATGCCAGCAGGTCACTGTTGCCCGCCACGTAAATACCTTTCCCCATTTATGCGCCGACTCATCCTGACGCACACCTCTTAAAATAAGAATGGTTCTTAATTATAGAAACCCGAAGCCTTGGCAAGAGGCCCTTGTGCATAGGCGCCAGAAGCCGCGCTGCTTTGGATGTGCAGCATCATTTTTCGTTACGGCTTATAATTTTGCCTGAAAACGTAATATCCGATGAGGACTTACTCTTCATACGAACGCATGTGCGCACGGTGGCAGACAGACTCATCACGGTTTGCACAAAATCCGTGCCATTTAATCCTGAGCCTGAATATCACCAACTTATCGGTTATGCAGGTAAATATCGGCAACCGCCCCTGTATGTCATTGGCACTGGGCAGCAGCACTCCCGGTCCGAACATATGCGCATGAAATCATGAAACTTCCGCAGGCTCACGCTCCATCAGCGTCTGCGCAATCTCGCTAAGAGTTGCCCGCCTCGCTGCCTGCGAGAAGAGGGGCGCGCCAATCATGAGTTCGTCGGGACGATGCTGTTTTATGAAAGAGGAAATGCGTTCCGCCACGAGATCAGCCGTTCCCGTGAACGTATAGCGCAATGTGCGGTCAATGAGAGCTTGCTCCTGTTCGTTCCATGAAACGGATTGGGGTGCTGGAAATTGCGTTGGACGTCCTCGGCGCAATGCAACAAAATGTTGCTCCAGTGAGGTCCGGGCATGCTGCGCCTCATCGGGTGTTTCCCCGATAACCGCATTGACGGCCAGCATGGCGTAAGGCTTCTGAAGACGTTCTGAAGGTTCAAAACGCTGGCGGTAAAGTGCCAGAGCCTCTTCCATCAGGTCCGGTGCGAAGTGACTGGCGAAGGCAAATGGTAAGCCCATGATCGCAGCCAGATGGGCAGAAAACAGGGATGACCCCAGCAACCAGACAGGCACATCCAGCCCGGCTCCCGGCACTGCAAAGACCGCCTGCCCCGGTTGAGGCTTCTCGAAATAATGCAGAAGTTCGGCAACATCTTGCGGGAAGCGATCGGTGGAGCCGGGATCACGCCTCAACGCCCGCATGGTCGCCTGATCTGAGCCCGGTGCCCGCCCCAGTCCGAGGTCGATCCGTCCGGGGTAAAGAGACTCCAGTGTCCCGAACGCTTCGGCGACAGCGAGCGGTGCATGATTGGGCAACATGATCCCCCCCGCGCCGACCCGGATTGTTTTTGTCGCCCCGGCAACATAGCCAATAGCCACAGCAGTCGCGGCCGAAGCAATACCCGGCATCGCATGATGCTCAGCCAGCCAGAAACGACGAAACCCTAAACTTTCTGCATGCACAGCAAGGTCAGCGCTACGATGTAGCGCCTCTGCGGCCGAACTGCCTTCGTTGATGAACGCAAGATCGAGAATTGAAAGCGGAATCATGGGAACTACCCTATATATTACCTCTCCCTTCACATGGGACTGCGGACATCATATGCCAAGCCACTGGCCGAATGTCCTGTTCTTACAGGCCCCTTGAGGAAGAAGCTCTCTGAACGCCTCACCATCGCTGGTCTAGAGCGGACAGTATTGGCACCGGTATATCCAAAGCCAGAAAAAAACCCTGAAGATCAAGGCTTTTGAGAACTTATGAGACTGTCTGGGAATGAGGATTGGCGGAAGGGGTGTCCGCCTAACCCACGTCCCATACCGTTCCATGGCGTTCCAAAACCCATTGGTTTACCAGCGCATTACGCCCCTTTCCGTCCACGGTTGTTTCTGGACGTTCCCCCACATTCCATGTTTTAAGGGGGGTAATAAGAGGGGTAAAAGACGATGAGCCGACTCCCACCCAACCGACTGACTGCCTTGCAGGTATCCAAACACAAGAATGGCGGCCTATGCGACGGGGGCGGTCTCTGGCTCATGGTGGTGGGAGGGTCTCGCATTTGGGAGCTGCGTTTCAAATCCCCCATAACAGGCACCCGCCGCCAGATGAGCCTTGGCAGCGCGCACAGTCTATCCTTGGCCGATGCGCGGGTGCGGGCTTCTGAGTGCCGTAAGTTGCTGGAAAGCGGACTGGACCCCATTGCAGAGCGGGAAAAGGACAAGGCTACCCGTAAATTGGAAGTGGGCGTGACGTTCGAGGATGTAGCAAGGCGCTACATCAAGGAGCAGGCTCCAGCATGGAAAGACCGCAAGGCGGCGGACACATGGAGTGGCTCTTTGTCGTTGCATGTATTCCCTGTATTCGGAGGGAAAGCCGTCAAGATTGTGGACACGCAGGACGTGCTGGCGGCCCTCCGGCCGATCTGGACAGAAAAGACCGAAACAGCCGGACGACTGCGTGGCCGCATTGAGCGCATTCTGGACTATGCCCGCGCCCAAGGATGGCGGGAGGGAGAAAACCCGGCCCGGTGGCGGGGGCACCTGTCTGCAACATTGCCCGCTCCCTCCAAACTGATGAAGGTGCAGCACCACAACGCTGTAGCCTGGCTGGACATTGCTGCCGTGATGGCAGCCCTACGGCCTTCAGAGGGGATCGCGGCCAAAGCTGTGCGTTTCTGCTGCCTGACAGCTGCCCGGTCTGGTGAGGTCAGAAATTGCCTATGGTCGGAAATTGATGAGGCCGCGCGCCTATGGGTCATACCGGCTGAGAAGATGAAAGCAGGCCGGGAGCATCGCGTTCCCCTGTCTGATGATGCCATGGCCATTCTTGATGAGATGCGCCCCTTGCGTGATAGCGCAGGCAGCGACCTTGTGTTTCCCGGCCAACGGAGGGGCAAGCCTCTGTCTGATGTGGCCCTCTCCAAAGCCCTGCACCTTGCCGCTGGCACGAAAGACGTGACGGTGCATGGCCTGCGCTCGACCTTCCGTGACTGGGCCGCAGATACCAATGCCTGCTTGCGGGATGTGGCCGAAGCAGCCCTTGCACATGCGGTTGAGAACAAGGTGGAGGCCGCGTACCGCAGGAGTGATCTGCTCGACCAGCGCCGCAGCCTTATGGAAGTATGGGCCAAGCAATGTAGAGAGTAACTCCCTCACGAGCATGCGCTCAGCCGCGTTGTTCTGGATGAAAGCACTTTGATTGTTTTTCAAATGTTGGCGGTTTTCTGCGCTGTGCAGAGTGATTAAATCAAACTCGCCCATGAATTTCTTGAGTCCATAAAAAAGGGAACAGCGCTCCCCTTCGCGCGCGTATTGTGCAACTCCCAGCCCTCCGCATGGTGTTCCAAGCGTACTCCCTTGCATGTCCGATCGAAAACGGGCGTTGTTTCCCAAAAGACCCATATCCCCCCTGTTACTTCACAGATCAGTAAGCACACCATAACAAGTGCAGCGGATATTTTGTGCCCGGTTAGGGCTGCAGGATTGGGCAATAAATCGCGCACCGGTCGCCGAGGAAAGATGCCTTGCTTTCTTGTACAAATGAGCCCGCCACATTATGGTTCTCAAAACGTTCTTTTGCTGTTGAGGGCATGGGTTTGTCATGAGAACTTGCATGCTGGGAGGAGATAAATGTCTGAAACCATTGCTACAGGCCATCATTCAGAGAGACGTCTCCACCAGCGCAAACTTGATGTGAAGTTTGACCTTGTCACCGGAGGCTTTGGCCCCGATGGCAAGGATAGCCTGATGCTGTCAGGCCACCGAGTGCGCGCTCATATCACGAATGCAGGCATGGCCGCTGGGTCGTCTCTTTCTCTGCGTATCGAGGGGATGACATTAAGCAAAATGAACCGAATGTCTGTTATTCGCGCGCGGATGACATGGCAAAATGCCAACAAAATTACTCTGCTTGCTGGAGACGATACATCTCCTAAGTCAGTGATCTTTTCCGGATACGTTACCGCTGCGTTCGTGGATTTTACTGGCGCACCAAATGTGGCCTTTCAAGTTGAGGCCAATAACCTGTGTCTATCAGCCGTTACGGCTATGCAGCCCATATCATTCAATGGCCCTGCGGCATTTCAAACTATTGCCTCTGCCATTTGCAACGCGATGGGATGGACGCTCCTAAACCATGGCGTGAAGGCCGTGTTTCCAAGCTATTATGGGTGCGGCGACCCAAGAAGCGCGATGGAGCGCCTGTGCCTGTCGGTAAAGGCGGATTTTCATTTGGATGAAGATCAGAAGACTCTTCATATTTGGCCGCATGATTACGCTTATAAAGCCGATGATGAAGGGGTTGATATGCCCTACATCAGCGCAAAAAGCGGTCTTATCGGCTATCCAGCCTACAGTGACGCGGGCGTCCTGTTCGAGTGCCTGTTCAACCCAAAAATTCGGTACAACTCCCCCCTTCAGCTCAAGAGCAATTACGCCCCGGCTGGGTGGGTCAATAACCAGAATGGGCAGGTGCCAGCCCAGACATCCCCGGCCAATGGTATCTGGTTGCCATACATCATCGAACACAATCTGGAATCAGAAGTGCCGGACGGCCAGTGGACAACCTTTGTAGGAGCAACGCGCGGGGACAACCCAACAAACCTCAAATTTGGGTAATGTTGACGTATTGATGAAATAGCCCGTGCTCGCGCGCATGAGGACGAGATACATGTGGGGCGTCTGGTCGCGGCTTAACGCTGGGTATCTATTTTTGCGGTGTTCCACGTGTTCCGGTGTTCCACCGCACTGTGCCCCTTGAGAAACTGCGGGTTTTTAGAACGACAGGGTGGAACACCTTGGAAAATGGCCGGTGTTCCGGGTGTTCCAGCGTGGTTCTGGTGTGGGCGGAGGAGGCCTGCTTTTCGGCTGGACTGACCGGGATCCCGGGGAACTTGTCGCCGTGGTAATTTCGTATGTATGAGGTTTTATGCATTAAGTAATACCTCTTCCGGAGGTATTAGAGACGGCAGTCAACGTTTGGAAGGAGCAGCGGCATGTCAGCTATCATTGTTTACTCTATAGAAAATTTTAGCGCTGATGAGCTTCGGGAACTGAGTCGCAAATTACGTTATGGAATATATTTATGTTCTGAGCCAGATTCTCAGAAGTTATTCCAGAAAGATGCCGGGAAATTACGATACGGTTCGGGAGGAAGTCGTATTGGCAATGACGGCAGCATGAAGGATCGGTTTGTTAAGCATGCCTATCATCCTCTTTGGCTTGCTGCATCTCCCACAGGAATGAGCGAAAGTGCCGGGGGATGCGCTTTTTCTGGCCTAGCAGAATGCATTCTTGCGAATGCCTTGTTCAAATTGCCCAATCTCCAAGGAAAAAAATTTGCCGCCATTTTTGACCGCCATGGGGTAACGGACCTTGCGGCTGTTCAGTTGGCTAACTCTCTCATCCCTACGATTCAAAAATCATGGGATTTCTGCTCATCTCTTCCCTTCTGATTCTTCAACATCGAGAAACGCTGAGACGGACAAAAACCTGCACCATCAATATCCGTCTCAATTATTTGTATCCTTCCTCAACCGAACCCCAGCCCCACCACCATTCTCGGCAATGAACTCCACGCCAGCGGTCTCTAGAGCTGTGCGAATGGCGGACAGTGTGGACTGGCGAGGGGTTGTGGCCTCTGTTTCTGCGCGCACCAGAGTGCTTTTGGGTACGCCGCTGGCCATGACCAGTTGATCGCGTGTCCAGTCAAGAAGCCCACGTGCAGCTCTTATCTGTGATGGTTTTATGGTATCCACAGTGTCATTTCCGCTTGCAATACGAAAATCATAATGACATTGTAGATACCAATTCGCAATAGCGAAGCGGTCGAACGAAAGGGGTAGGAGCCTTTCCGTCCGACCTGACCACAACCGCTCGTAGGAGGAGCAGGCAATGGCTAACCGTGCCTATAGCACGCCCATAAGCACATGGGCATTCCACATCATATGTACAAGACTTCCCGCCTTCATGGCCCCGGCCTTGATTGTGCTGGCTCTGCTGGGGCTGGCAACGCCTGATCCGGTCATATCGGGCCGGGCCGCACATGCGCAGGGGGTGGCACAATGACCCCTCTGGAGCGCGCAGCCTATGGCCTGAACTGGCAGGTTGACCACCAGCGCCGCGTTGCCGTGATCTGTGACGCTCTGACCGATTACCTCAGCAACAAGGCAGGTGGCCCCGGCGGTGGGGACGCCGACCTGTGCGGAGGGGTGGCCCTGTTCCTGGCCGCCATCTTTGCGCATGAGGCGGGCTTGCCTCTTGGCGTGGCAGTTGAAGGCATCACCCATAAGCTGGCGCGTATGTTTGCGGATATTGAAGCTAAGGGGGCAATGCCGCCGCATGACGTAAAGAAAAACATGCGGGCAGCAACAGAGGCAGCCTGTGCGAAGCTGGCCGAACTGTATGGAGACGAGACACAAGGCCCAGGTGCAGGCAGCCTGTCACCTGGGCAGTTCGGTATTTTGGTTGCTGATTACCATTACAGCAAAGGAAGTACGGATGAACTGTTCCAGCGCGGCCTTACGGCGGCCCTTGAGGCGGGGGCAGAGGCATGGCGGGCGCAAGGAGAGGGAGAGGACGAAATGGATCAGAAAACAGACCTCATGCTTGATGCTTCCCTCCGCCACTGGTTCCGCCTGACGGGCCGGGCGGTAAGGTCGCTCTGAAGCGGAGGAAAAGCTATGGCCACATCCCCCAAGAGCATCGCCTCCATATCGTTCGACATGACAACGGGCCGCATGATAGGCCCGGCTGGGAGCATAGTGCTTTCTCCAGCTATGAGGGCGTTAGCCTCGTGCTTTTGGCGGCACGGTGAAAAGACTGCATTCCCATTCAGTGTTGCTCAGGAAGTTCTATGGCCGGAGGGGGCCGCTTTGCCTGCGGACCCAGAACAGGTGTTCCGGCATGATCTGAGAGAGCTGCGTATCGTGACAAGAGCGCTCTCATTCGGGGGTGAAAGTGCCCTGGACTTCCGGCAGGACAAACAAAGGAACTGGCTGGTTACATCAAGAAAAACAGGTGGGCGCCCCTAAGCGCTCGCGTGCGTGCGTGCGCGCACTTGCTGCGGAAATCCTCGCGCGTGTACGTGCCCGCGCGTATTGCGCGGAAAAGGCATGCCGGCAGAGCCCATGGCAGGCCTAGCGTTCGTTTTAAGATGGGGAATAAGGGGGGTAACGATTACAAGAAAACCGTTAAGCTGTTGTTTTTGTTGTGATTTTTGGAAGGCTTTGGCGGAAGGGGTGGGATTCGAACCCACGGTACGCTCTCACGCACGCCGGTTTTCAAGACCGGTGCCTTAAACCGCTCGGCCACCCTTCCTTACCTGTTCAGGTGCAGCCTTATAAACAGGATGCAACGGTTCTGTCCAGCGGGACAAAGCGGGGGAGTTCTCTGCGCAGCGCTTGCCCTTCCTGCCCTGGAACTGTACAAGCCCCAAACAGAATAGCCATTCCTCTCAGGAACCAAGTATGAAACAGCAGGCAAACCTGATCCGCGCCGGTCAGGTGATTGAGCATGATGGCCGTCGCTGGACGGTCTTAAAACAGCAGATTATTACCCCGGGTAAGGGGGGGGCGTTCATTCAGGTTGAAATGCGCGACCTCAAGACCGGCAACAAAACCAACGAACGCTGGCGTACGGCTGATACGGTCGAACGGCTGATGACCGAAGACCGTGAATATCTGTATTCCTATACAGATGGCGAACTGCTGGTTCTGATGGACCCCGAAACCTTTGAACAGCTTTCTGTCCCCACCGATCTGCTGGGCGATCAGGCTCCCTTCATTCAGGACAACATGACCATCAACCTGCATCTGGTTGAAGGGGACCCGGTTGGCATTGACCTGCCCCCGCATGTTACGCTGGAAGTGGTTGAAGCTGATCCGGTTGTAAAAGGCCAGACCGCCAGTTCCTCCTACAAGCCCGCCATGCTGTCCAATGGTGTAAAAACCATGGTCCCGCCGTTTATCGAAGCAGGCGAACGCATTGTGGTCCGCACGGAAGACGGGTCTTACGTCGAACGCGCCAAGGACTGATTTTTTCAGCTTTTTTCTCTCCAGAGCAGGACTTAATTACAGTGGCCATGCGTCTCTCCCCCGTCATGATGGTGATGCAAACCGCAGCCCAGAAGGCGGCCAAGCGTCTCCTGCGCGATTTTAACGAAGTCGAGCAGCTTCAGGTAAGCATCAAGGGGCCGGGTGACTTTGTTTCCCAGGCGGACCTCCGTGCAGAACAGACCCTGCGCGAAGAACTGGAACGGGCCCGTCCGGGCTACGCCTTTCTTATGGAAGAATCCGGGGAATCGGGTAGCGATAACTGGACATGGCGCTGGATTGTTGACCCGCTCGACGGTACCTCCAACTTCCTGCACGGCATTCCGCACTGGGCCATTTCCATTGGTCTCCAGCGCCGCCTGCCCGATGGCAAGGTGGAACTGGCCGCGGCCCTGATCTACAACCCCGCAGCGGGTGAAATGTTCTGGGCCGAAAAGGGGAGTGGCGCATTCCTGAACGAGCGGCGCATTCGTGTGTCCGCCCGGCGGGAAATGCCCGAATCCCTGTTTGCCACAGGTATTCCCTTTGCCAAGGTACCTGCCCGCCAGCGCCTGCCTTTTGCGCGCGTACTGGGCAACCTTATGCCCCGCGTGGCTGGCGTGCGCCGCTTTGGCGCGGCTTCGCTGGACCTCGCATGGGTCGCGGCAGGCCGTTACGAAGGGTATTGGGAATTCGGCATCAAGCCATGGGATTGTGCCGCAGGTATTCTGATCGTACGTGAAGCGGGTGGTCAGGTTACAGCCCCCGATGGCACGGAACTCGATGACCTGCCCGATGATATCATGATTGTCGCAGGCAATGGCAACATGCACGGCAAACTGCTCGACATTGTTGCCGACAGCCTGAAAAACCCGGAATAACACTCCGCCGACCAGCCTCCGGACCACGCCTGAGCTGGGGAGAGTAGCACTGCATGACTACGCATTTACCTCCCCACACACCCTCGGCGGGTCCAGAGTCCGGTTTGGCATCCCCCCACACCCCAACAGAATGCCCACTCTGCCGCGCACAGGGAGCTGCTTTTGCATTCAGCAAGAATGGCTACGACCTGTTCCGCTGCCCCGACTGTGATTTTCTGTTCGTTCACCCCTATCCCGATGTCGCCACACTCCGTGCGTTTTACGAAACGACGTATCGCGGTGCATCGGCCGATTTTTACCCCAAAGCCTTCAGCCGCCGCTGGCGCGCAGGGTGGCGGAGCCTCCAGTTCCTGCCCTATGTCTGGCGCAAGGATGTTCTGGATTTTGGGTGTGGCGGCGGCTTTATGGCCGAAGCATTCAGCCGGCTGGGTGCGCGCGCTGCGGGGCTGGACATCAGCCAGAACAGCATTGCCTACGCCAAGCGCCACTTCCCTCAGGCCTCATTCTACTGCGAAGAGTCAACCACCTTCCGCCAGCGTGGCCTGACGTTTGACTTTATATTCAGCTCCGAGGTGCTGGAACATGTGGCCGGGCCAAACGAGTTTATGCAGACACTGGCCGCAATTACCCGCCCCAATGGCTTTGTCTATATTTCGGCCCCAGATATAGGGCACCCTGCCGTGCCACAGGACCTTCCCTCCTGGACGGATATTTGCCCGCCCGAACATTTGCAGTTTTTCAACCACCGCAATCTCTGCCTGATTTTTGAACGCTACGGCTTTACCCTGCACAAAACCATGAAAAACCTCACGCCAGCCCACTCGGTCATTTTCCGGCGCAAGAGCGCCTGACCCACACCCTGACGGCTCGGCTCTGGCATTTGCCGCAAGAATACTCATGTAAAGTAAACCATGCAGCCATCCTTCCCCTCAGCCCACGAAGCCCCGGCCCTTGTTCCCCATCAGGGGCGGTTTTCGCTCCTGACAGAAGATGGCGAACTGCTCAGCCTGAGTGCCGCCGAGGTACGCGAGCGACTGCACGCCATGCCGTGCCCACTGGTGGTGCATGCCCCGGCACTGGCCCGCAAGCTGGACCTCCCGCCCACAGGCCAGCCCTCCCCCTGGCTGGACCTGCTGGAACTTTTTACATTCGTGTATCCCGCCCGCCCTGTGGCCCCCACTCCCCGTGGCCTTGCTCTGGCCCTTGGGCTGGACGAGCAGAATATTGACCGGGCAGAGGCAGACCTGCTGCCCAACCTTTTGTCCATCCTGCTGGGTGAGCTGGCACGGCAGGCCAGAAGCGGGCAGATTGAACTTCTGGCGGCCTTTACGGTCCGGCTGGGGCAGGCTGGCTGGATATGGACCGGCACTGTGGCGGAAACCATAGACCTGCACAGCCGGCTTACCAACAACGGCAGGCTGGCGGAAGAAGCCACCCAGCCCGCAGATGCCCTGCGCGTATGGCGGCACCTGCCAAAATGGGAGGAAAGCGCGCAACGCCCTCCCCCCGCCTCCCACCCCATCAGCCCGGCGGAAGCGCGGGAGCGGCTGGTCAACATTCTGGGGAGCGATGCTGAGGTCCGGTCCGGGCAGGCGGATTTTGCCAGTGTCTCAACCGAGGCATTTGCCCCACGCACCATGCGCGGCGACCCCGCCATTGTGCTGGCCGAAGCCGGAACAGGCACCGGCAAAACACTGGGCTACATAGCCCCGGCCAGCCTGTGGGCGGAGCGGAACGACGGTGCCGTGTGGCTCAGCACCTATACGCGCCACCTGCAACGCCAGATCGAGCAGGAAACAAAACGCCTCTACCCCGACCCCACAACACACCGCCAGAAGGTGGTGCTGCGCAAAGGGCGTGAAAACTACCTGTGCCTGCTGAACATGGAGGAAGCCGTCAACTCCGCTGCCTCCCGCCCCGCGGGCATTACCATTGCCCTGTGCATGCTCGCACGCTGGGCCCTGGCCACAGCAGACGGAGACCTGTTTGGCGGGGACCTGCCCGGCTGGTTTGGAGACCTGTTCGGCCACGGCAACCTTGCCGGTGTCGCCGACCGTAGGGGGGAATGCATCCACGGAGCCTGCGCGCATTATCAGCGCTGCTTTGTTGAACACTCCATACGCCGTGCGCACGATGCCGCACTGGTCATTGCCAACCATGCACTGGTCATGACACAGGCCGCCTACGCTCAGGCAGGCATGAGTGATGATGACGAGGCAGGCGAGCAGAGCAACATTCCCACACGCTATGTGTTTGATGAAGGCCACCATCTGGCCGATGCGGCAGACAGTGCTTTTTCCGCCGAGCTTTCGGGGCTGGAAACAGCCGAACTGCGGCGCTGGCTTCTGGGGGCGGAAGGCCGACGCTCACGCGCAAGGGGGCTCAAGCGCAGGCTGGATGATCTGGTTGTCGGCCACCCCAAGCTTGAAAACCCGCTGGATGCCGCCCTGCTGGCGGCCACGGCCCTGCCAGCACCGGGCTGGTCCACACGTCTGGCACCAGAGGTGGCAAACACGCCCCCGCCTCCGGAGCCCATGGAACTGAATACCCTGTTCCCGCCCGAACCTCCGGCAGACCAGCCGATTATGGAAAACCCGACAGAAGCTTTTTTACGCCTGTTGCGCCAGCAGGCCATGGCCCGTGCGGCCGAGGGGGGCAAACAGTCCATCCACACAGCCATGGAATGCGACCTGCACCCGCTTGTGCCCGACATGGCCGAGGCAGGCCAGCAACTGGCCCGCGCGCTCAGCCGGATTGTAGAGCCCCTGCGCACCCTGAGCGAACGCCTGCAAGCCCGGCTGGAAGAAGATGCAGACACGCTGGACACCACAACCCGTGGCCGCATAGAGGCCATGACCCGCGCCCTGCGCCGCCGCGCCATATCCCGGCTGGATGCATGGATTACCATGCTGACCGCACTGGACCAGCCACCAGAGCCGGGCAGCACGCCTGCGCATATCCACTTCATTCGCCTTGAACGGCGCGACAGGCAGCGCATGAACGAACAGGACGTGGGACTTTACCGCCACTGGCTGGACCCGACCATTCCCTTTGCGGGCATTATGGCCATGCCCGCGCAAGGCATGCTCATGACCTCCGCCACCCTACGTGACCAGCAAGGCGGTGGAACAGAGAGTGACGAGGCTGAAACCGCGTGGGAAGCTGCCGAAGCCCGCACCGGGGCCAATCATTTCCCCTCCCCTGCCCTGCGGGCCAGTCTGGCCAGTCCGTTTGATTATGCCCGCCAGACCCGTGCCTTTATTGTAACGGACGTGGACAATAGCAGCCTTGTGGACCTGTCTGCGGCGTTTCGTACCCTTTTCCAGTCCTCTGGCGGTGGCGGGCTTGGCCTGTTTACCGCTATCTCCCGCCTGCGCGGTGTGTATGACCGCATAGCCCCCACGCTGGAGGAAGAAGGCCTGCCCATTTACGCCCAGCATGTGGATGCCATGGACAACAACACGCTGGTTGATATTTTCCGGACCGAGGAACATGCCTGCCTGCTCGGCACGGATGCCATGCGGGATGGGGTGGACGTTCCGGGCAATGCCCTGCGTCTGGTTGTGTTTGAGCGCGTGCCTTGGCCCCGGCCAGATATTCTGCACCGTGAGCGGCGGATTCATCTGTCTGGTGGAGACCCAAAAGGGTTTGATGACCGCATAGCCCGGCTCAGGCTGCGGCAGGCCTTCGGGCGGCTGATTCGCCGACAGTCAGACCGCGGGGTGTTTGTCCTGCTGGACCGGCGCACACCCACAAGGCTTTTAAGCGCCTTCCCCAACGGGGTTGCCGTCGAGCGGTGTGGCCTTGCGCAGACGGCACGCCAGATCACCGCTTTTCTGGCGGAGCAGACCGGACAAAACTGACCAGCCCGCCCCAGACCGCCCTATTAGAGCGGTTTAAGGTTGGTGGCCGCCTGCTTGCCGCGTTCCTCCACCATGTCGTAGGACAGTT
>JBDNSL010000035.1:0-22740 GCA_047719095.1 Acetobacter sp. | reverse complement strand
ATGGCGCAGTCTCTCCCCGTTTCTCCCCTTGCCCAGCCAATGCCTGAGCTTGGCACTGTTCGTGGGGTAAGGCTTGGCGCCATTGCTGCGGGTATCCGCTACAAGGGCAGGACCGATCTGGTTCTGGCCGAGTTCGCACCCGGCACCACTGTTGCGGGTGTATTTACCAAATCCAAATGCCCCGGTGCCCCGGTGGACTGGTGCCGCGCCATTCTGCCCACCGGACAGGCACGCGCACTGGTGGTCAACGCTGGTAACGCAAACGTGTTCACCGGCCGCGCAGGCCGCCAGACGTGCGAGGCCACGGCACAGGCCGCAGCCGAGGTAGCTGGCTGTACGCCCGATGCGGTGTACCTTGCCTCCACCGGCGTTATTGGCGAAATCCTGCCCGCCGAACGCATTACCGCAGCCCTGCCCGCACTGCACGCAACCCTGTCCGAAACGGGATGGGACGCAGCCGCACGCGGGATTATGACAACAGACACCTTCCCCAAGGCCGCTGTGCGTAAAACCCAGATCAACGGCACGGATGTGGTTATTCAGGGTATGGCCAAGGGCAGCGGCATGGTCGCACCCGACATGGCCACCATGCTCTCCTTTGTAGCAACGGATGCCGCCCTGCCCGCCCCTGTTATGCAGGCACTGCTTGGGGCTGGCGTTAAAACCACCTTCAACTGCATTACTGTTGATTCCGACACCTCCACCTCCGACATGGTTCTGCTGTTTGCCACGGGTGCTGCGGGCAACGCCCCCGTGCCCGCAACGGTGGATGCACTCAACGACCCCGCTCTGGCTGACTTCCGCACCGCACTGAATGACCTGCTCCGCGAACTGGCGCTGCTGGTTATCCGCGATGGAGAGGGTGCCACCAAGCTCATGACCATTACGGTCAGTGGTGCTGTGTCGGACGAGTCCGCGTGGCGTGTGGCCATGGCCATTGGCAACTCCCCGCTGGTCAAGACCGCCATTGCGGGCGAAGACGCCAACTGGGGCCGCGTGGTTATGGCCGTTGGCAAATGTGGCGAACCCGCCGACCGGGACACGCTGAGTGTGTCCATTGGCGGGGTCTGCATTGCCCGCGACGGAACCGTAACCGATGGGTATGACGAAACCCCGGTGGTGGCCCACATGAAGGGGCAGGAAATTGATATTGCAGTCGATCTGGGGCTGGGCCACGGCACGGCCCGCACATGGAGCTGTGACCTGACCCATGGCTATATCGACATTAACGGCTCATACCGTAGCTGAGTGTTCCGTTTTTTACAGATGATCTGCCTGTTTGCGGCACACCAGGGAGCCTGACCATGTCCAGCATTACGCCGCCACCCGGCTGGGGTGCCGCACCGCAACCCGGCGAGGCAACCCCGTGGAACATGCCGCAGCCACAGCCCGAGGTATGGGTGTATGCCGGGTTCTGGTGGCGGGTATGGGCCTTTTTGATTGACGGGGTCATCCTGACCACGGCGGAAGGTATTCTCAGCCTGTTTTTTGGCCCCAAGATTAATGTGGACTGGGAAGAACTGCCCATTCCCGACGGGTCCGGCCAGACGGTGGACGTGGTCAACATTGCCACCACATCCCTCCCCCATGCACACCCTGCCTCCATTTTGGTGCCGCACCTGCATGCGGGGGCGCAATGGCATACGTTTGGCATTGTGCTCAGCCTGCTGCCCATGCTGTATTTTGTGCTGTTCGAGGCATCCTCCTTCCGTGCAACACCGGGCAAGCGGCTGTTCCATCTGGAAGTTGTTTCGCTCAAGGGGGAGCGCATCTCGCACCTGCGCGCGCTGCTCCGGTTTGTTATCAAGGCGTTTCTGTCTTTCCCGCTGCTCTACATCGGGGTCATTATGGTGGCCTTCACACAGCGCAAGCAGGGACTGCATGATATGATTGCGGGCACTCTGGTGCTGCGCCACACAAGACCCGCCCAGATTGTGCCGTTCCCCCCCCACGACTGAGCACTTAACCTGCCCGAATAACAGTTGAACTGGCTGGCGGTCTTGATACGGCCTGATTTGCCTCCTACCCTGAGGCCAACATCAGGCGCGTAGCGCAAAACCCCCAGACCGTTCAGCAAAGGACAGGGCAGGTCATGACCGCACACAGCCGGGACCGGTATTTTTTATTTTCCTGGATATGCAGGAGCTGCTTTTTGCTCCTGCTGGGCTGGGGGCTTCTGCCCCTCGCACCCGCTTTTGCTGACGCCCCCGCCACGGCGCAGACCGGAGGGCTGAACCAGCAGGACGCCCAGCAACTGCTGAACGTGCTGAATGACCCGCAAAAACGGGCCGATTTTACAAAAACCCTCTCGCTCATGGCGAAGGGCCTGCCTGCGGCCCCCGCCAGTGCAGCGCCAAAAGCCCCTGCTGCCTCGGCCGACACACCTGCTGTTATCGACAATTCCGTTCACTCGGAACTGGATGATCTGGGCAATACCGCCACGGAATATGTGAACAACTTTACAAGCCTGTTCACGGATCTGGGGGCTGTTGGCACGTGGTTCCGCCACGAGGTGCAAAACCCCCAGTCACGCAAGTCCTTGCTGGATTCCTTTGGCCGCGCGCTGCTGATCATAGCTCTTGCCCTTGTCGCCGAGCGCGCAACCAGCATTGGTCTGCGTAAGCCCCTGACAGCGGTTAAAAAAATGGCCGAAGCCCGCGAGGCCCGGCAGACCGCAAGCCAGCTTCAGGACAGTGAGGCCCTGCAAAGCACGGACACGGACACCCCAGCAGACGCCGACACGACCCAAACGCGCGAAAAAGACCAGCGCCGTGGGAACGAGGTGCTGCGCTACCTTGTGCGGGTGCCGTATAATGCCATGCATTTTCTGCTCAAGCTGCTGCCTGTGGGCGTGTGCCTCCTGCTTGGCTACCTTGGTGCAGAATTTCTGACCTCCACCGAGCAGGCGCGCACGGTGGCCCTCACACTGGTCAACGCCTACGCCATTGCCCGTGGCCTTTATCTGGTAATTGAGACCATTCTGGTCCCCCGCTCCCCCGCCATCCGCCTTGTGCCCATGCCAGATGACACCGCCAAACTGCTGACCCGGTGGTGGAATGTGCTGGTTGCAGCCCCTTCCATTGTGATCTGCCTGTCCATTCTGGGCCGGGAGTTTGACCTTGATACACGCGGGGTGGAAGCCATGATGCGCGGCGTGGTGCTAATCCAGCACCTGATTATTGCCGCCTTTATCTGGCGTATCCGCCATATTGTGGCGCGTGCACTCCAGCCCTCTCCGGGTTTGCGCAAAAATGCCCTGTGGGCGTTTGCGGGCACGCTGGCCAAATTGTGGTGGGTGCCGGTCATGTTTTTGGACATGGCGTTGTGGTTTGTCTGGGCAGCCCACCTGAAGGGTGGCTACCAGTGGATTCTGCACGGCACGTTACTGACCTTTTTGTGTCTGGTTGTCTCACGCGTGCTGGCACTACTGGTTTATGGGCTACAGGACCGGCTGTTCCGCGTTGGGCCGGAATTGCAGGCCCAGTACCCCGACCTGCAAAAACGGGCCGATTTTTACTACCCGTTCGTGCGCAAGATCATGACCATTGCCATTATTCTGACCACCGCAATCTGTGTGGCGCAAAGCTGGAGCATTCCCACCTTTGACTTTTTCCTCCACTCAGCCCTTGGCCTGCGGCTGGTTGGCGCAGTCGCCTGCCTGCTGATTGGCATGACCATTGCCGCAGTGGCGTGGGAGACGGTCAACAGTATTCTCAACAAGCAGATCTCGCGCTATTCGGCCAGCGCGCAGGAAGCGCGCGCAGCCCGGCTGCGTACGGTGCTGCCCATTATCCGCACCGTGCTGCTGACCGTGATCATTATTTTTGTTGCCGTGACCACACTCTCCCAGATCGGGATTAACGTCACCCCACTGCTAACGGGTGCCGGTATTTTGGGTGTTGGCCTGTCCTTTGGTTCGCAAAGTCTGGTCAAGGACGTGATCACCGGCTTTTTCATGCTGGCCGAGGACGCCATTCAGGTAGGGGACTGGGTGACCACGGGAGGGATTGCGGGCACGGTCGAACACCTGTCCATTCGTACCCTGCGTGTTCGCTCCTTTGATGGCGACCTGCACATTATTCCGTTCTCCTCGGTTACCTCCATTGCCAACACCGCGCGTGGCTTTAACCAGATTATCGTGCGCCAGACGCTGGACCTGAGCGAAGATACGGGCAAAGTGGTCAAGATCATGCAAAAGACCATTGAGGACATGCGTAAGGAAGAAACTTTCCGCCCCATGATCTTCTCCGACTACACCGATCTGGGTGTGGACAGTTCCGATGGAAACGGCGCGGTGCTGGTCGGGATTATCAAGACCGCCCCCATGATGAAATGGAAAGTCCAGCGCGAATTCTACCGCCGGATCGCTTTGCGTATGGCGGCCGCTGGCGTGAAGTTCTACACCCCCACCAGCTACTCCACCACGCCACCCAACGTGCCCATGCATATGGCGCTTGACGCCATGCCCACCCTGCCGCCTGCGGCCACAGCCCCCCCGGCCAAGCCACAGCAGCCTGCCCCACAACACCCAGCGCAAGACAAACCGCAGGCCCCAACACCTCCGGCCCACACATAAGAGACACATCCATGTCCGAGCCTATTTTTGCATCACCCCTTGCAAGCGACATTATCCAGAACATGGAAAAACCCCTGGAGGAGGCGGGCTTTGCCTTCCTTCAGGCCCACGCCATGCAAAGTGTTCTCGAATGTGCGGGGCTTGCCGGGTGGGACAGCTTTGCCGCAAGCTGGAACGATCTGGGCGTGGACCGGTATATGGCCGATGGCGGGCGCTACCGGCGCAGGCGCTACGCCACGTTCTCGCTGACACAAGGTGCAATTACCCGCAAGCCGCACCAGCCCCACTACCAGAGCCGCGATTACAATACCTTAAACGGGGGTGTGGAACGCTGGTTTAAGCCCGTGCTCCCCGCCATTGGCGAACACCCGGCCCTTATGGCCATATTGCGTCTGGCCCTGCGCGTGGTCACGGACATGACCCCTGAGCAGCGCAGGCCCAAGGCGTGGCATACGGAAATACACCAGTTCCGCATAGAAGCCCGGCCAGATGCGGCAGGCTGCCCCACCCCTGAAGGTCTACACCGCGATGGCGTGGACTGGGTTTTTGTTGTGATGGTCCGGCGCGAAAACGTGGCGCGGGGGGAAACCTCCATCCACGATCTCAGCCACAGACAGGTTGGCAGTTTTACCCTGACCAACCCGATGGATACAGCAGTTGTAAACGATAACCGGGTTTACCACGGCGTAACCCCCGTGCAGCCCGTGGACCCCGAGCGCCCCGCCTACCGCGATGTGCTGGTGGTAACCCTCCGCCACGAATAGGGCCGGACAAGGCCCAACAGGCAGGCTACCGCACAGACCACGCACGCACAGGCCGGTGGGGCAAAAACCCCGCCACGCAACCCGTTCGGGCGTTAATACCCGGCGGTGTAAATGGCGTGCAGCCCCAGCACCACAAAGCAGATGACAAAGGCCAGTGCGCCCGCCATCTGCGAAAATTCCTTGAACGACAACCCCTCATCGCGCACAGGCGGGACTACAGGATGCTGGACCGGGGCAGGCTTGTCCGCACGGGCGGCGGGCAGCACATGCACAGGTTCGGCCAGTGCCTCGTGCGTTTGCGTCTGTACTGCTGCACTGGTGGCCGAGGAGGCTGCTGCCGCATCTGCCTCTACCGGGGTAAGTGCTTGTGGGGTCTGCCCTTCGTGCTCAAGAGCGGTTGCGTCAACACTGTCTTGTGTCTGGTGCTCACTCATGATGCTCTCTCCACGTGGTTATCATGCAGGCCGATAAGGGGTAGTGGTTTTTTTGGTCCTGTCATGGGGGTTCGTCAAGCTGTTCAGGGCATCTGCCCCACGTTGCCAGCACTGGACGGCGCAAGGCCAAACACGTCACATAGACCAGACCTGAATTTTTGCCACGGAAGCAGACATGAAACATCTTTTCCTTTTTTCCGCCCTGCTGGGGCTGGCAACAGCGCCAGCACTGGCCGCACCCCACACAGCAACGCAAGCCCAGCCCGCCGCCAAGGCCGAAGCCAAGTACCCCACGGCCGCCTTTATGGGGGCATGGACCGTGCGGGCCGAAGTGCCTGCATTTACGGTTGCCGCCAACAAGGCCTTGGGGCCTGCTGAAAGGCTTTTGGTTACTGTGCCAGAAATTTACGCCGTGACCATTGGCGAAAGCCGCTTCAGCCTTGCACGCAAAAGTGGTGTGTCCTGGTCGGGCACACAGCATGACACCACCATGACCATGACCCTTGTCTCGCCCAATGCGGGGCAGATGGTGATCACCAACACAAACGGACACAAGGTGGACGTGCCCCTGTACCGCAACGACCCCTGATACACCGCCCCACTGGCCCCAAAGGCCAGCCCCTCCCACCCGCTACAGAGGGTGGGAGGAAAGTGCTTACGCGCTCACGGCCTCTTCTGGCGTCCAGTCCTTGAGAAAAGCCTGCAATGCCGCATCGGCCTTGCCAACCCTGATCTCCAGATGGACGTAAAGGTTCCCCGCCTCCTTGGTGCCGTGGGCCTGCACGCCCTTGCCACGCAGGCGCAGGGCTGTGCCGGTGTCCGAGCCTGCGGGGACATTCATTTTGACCGTACCCGTAGGGGTGGGCACCATAATGGGGCCACCCAGCACGGCGGTTTTCAGGTCCACCGGCAGGGTTTCATGCAGGTCGGAGCCTTCTCGCGTAAAGGTGGCATCAGGCAGAACGCTGACCGTAATCAGCGCGTCCCCCGCAGGACCTCCCTGCGCGCCGGGCATACCCTTGCCGCGCAGACGCAGGACCTTGCCATCCTCCATACCCGGAGGAATACGCACATCCAGTGTGGCACCATCAGGCAGGTTCACGCGGGATGTGGCCCCATTGACCGCATCGAGAAAGCTGACATTGAGCGCAAAGGAGCGGTCCGCCCCCTTGCGCGGGCCGGTACGGCGCGCACGCGCGCCACCAAACATGCCGCCAAACAGGTCGTTCAGGTCTTCTTCCTGAAAGCCGCCCATGCCAGCGCCGCCGGGGCGGAAACCACCACCCCCAAAGCCGCCGCCGCCAAAGCCCCCGGCCCCAAAACCGGGGTGGCGTTCCTGCCCGGAACCATCAATTTCGCCCCGGTCAAACCGCGCGCGCTTGTCCGCGTCGGACAGAAGGTCGTTGGCCTGATTGAGGGCCTTGAATTCCTCCTCGGCTTTTTTATCGCCAGGATTAAGGTCCGGATGATATTTTTTGGCCAGTTTGCGATAGGCCTTGCGGATGTCATCCTGACTGGCGGTTTTGGCAATACCCAATACTGAATACGGATCGCGCTCACTCATGCTGCCGTTCCTTCCCCCATCCTGTTACCAACATCTGGCAGCACCCCGCGCCACCCGCACCGCGCCATAACCCCGACACGGGCGTTGAGGCGGGGTTTGCAAAAACCCTCCGCCAAGACTGTTGTCATTATAATCCTGTCTCCATACGCCAGCGCATCCGTGCGCGAAACCTGTTCGCACCCTGCACCGTTTTTTCAACATATTCCTTACCAATAATGGGAACGCGACCCCAAGCGGTCAATGGAGTGTGCGCGAAAGCCACATGTGCGCCATGCGGATAAACTGGACCGCAAAAATGGAAACCGGGCTGTGGCCTCTGTCCGGGCGGGCCTTTATTCTTTATAAAGTCGGGACCATAAGAGCGCTACGCCAGACAGCAGCAGGCTGTTGGGCGCTCATAACGGATTGATTGGAGACCCTCGCATGGCTGACAAACCGCGCTTTTTTGATGATCTTGCAGGTGTTGCCGGAGGTGCCGTATCCGCACTGACAGGCGTGCGTGAGGAAATGAACGCCATTATCCGCAGCCGGGTGGACGAGGTGCTGACAAGCCTGCAGGTTGTCCGCCGCGAAGAATTTGAAGTCATGCGCGAACTCGCAGCACAGGCCCGCATCGGGCAAGAAGAGGCCGCACGCCGCATAGCCGCACTGGAAGCACGGGTGGAAGCGCTGGAACAGCACCTGACCGGTGGCCACCAGAACGGCACACACTAAGGCGCGCACGCCCCACCCCGCGTCCCGTTTTTGTTTTTGACCGCAGGCACGGGAGCCATGCCATGCCAGCCCTGACAACCGGCTCAACCACGCCCCCCACCAACCCGCTGGACCTGATGGAACAGGTCATTGCCGGGCACGGGTGGACCTTTGACCGCTGCACCCCGACCGAAATGGCGGCCGAAGCCCCAGCCAGATGGTGCGACTACGGATTGTTTTTTTCGTGGTCGGCCGAGTTGGGCACCATTTTGTTCACCTGCGCCTTTGACATGCGTGTTGCCCCCGACATGCGCCTGGCCCTGTACGAGCTGATCGGGCTTGCCAACGAACAGGTGTGGGTTGGCCACTTCAGTGTCGATACAGAGGATGGGGTGCTGTTGTTCCGTCACGCCCTGCTCCTGCGGGGCACGGAAACCGCCACCGATATTTTTGAAGACATGATCGACATCGCCCTGACCGAGTGCGAACGCTTTTACCCGGCCCTGCGCTTTTTCCTTACTGGCGGGCTGAGTGCAGCAGACGCGCTGGCCTCGGCCATGCTGGACTGCCACGGAGAGGCATGAACATGACCGAGCATTTTCCCCTTCCCTCCATTCTGCTTGTCGGGTGTGGCAAAATGGGTGGCGCCATGCTCGAAGGCTGGCTGCGCGCAGGGTTGGCCCCCTCCGTCATTATTGACCGCCACATGGCGGACCTGCCCGCCCCCCATCAGGTCGTGCGGGCCATACAGGACGTTCCGGCCGGTTTTGCCCCTGACGTAATTATTGTTGCGGTCAAACCCCAAAAGGCCAACCCGGTGCTGGCCGAACTGGCCCTGCGCTTTGGGGGCGCAACGCTGCTTTCCGTCATGGCGGGGCGCAGCATTGCCAGCCTGCACGCAACCTATGTGCAGGCCAACGCACAGGCCAACCCGGTTATTATCCGCTCCATGCCCAACACCCCCTGTGCGCTGGGTGCGGGCATGAGCGGGCTATACGCCCCCCCCACCGCCACAGCGGAACAAAAAGCCCATTGCGATGCGTTGCTCAAAGCCGTGGGAGAGACCGTATGGGTGGAGGAGGAAGGGCTGATCGACTCCGTAGCCGCCATTTCCGGCAGTGGACCGGCCTATGTGTTTTTGCTGGCCGAACTGCTGGAAAAAGCCGGGGTAGAACAAGGCCTGCCAGCCGATGTTGCCCGCAAGCTGGCCCGTGGCACGCTCTATGGTGCTGGCTGCATGCTGCACACCCTGCCAACCGATGCGGACGTGCTGCGCCGCAACGTAACCAGCCCCGGCGGCACCACGGCCGAAGCCCTTAAGGTTATGATGGCCCCGCAGGCGTGGCCTGCCACAACCTCTGCCGCGATTGCCGCAGCCGTACACCGCGCCAAGGAACTGGCAAGCTAGCTTTTGTTTTCATCCCTCATTCTTTCAGGTGCCGTGCGCGCCCTGCTCCTTACCGCTCATGCGACAGGTCTTTGATATGGATAATGATGACTTTGACACAGCCCTTGTCTCGGCTGCCCTAACTCTGGCTCAAGACCGGGGCTGGGGCTCCGTTACCGTGCTGGCAGCGGCCCGCGAGGCGGGGCTGGCCCTGCCCGAGGCCCGCAAGCGCTTTCCACTCAAGGCCAGTATCCTGCTCCGCCTTGGCCGTCTGGCCGATGATGTGGCACTTGCGGATGACATGATCTGTGGTGCGGTACGCGAACGTCTGTTTGACCTGCTTATGCGCAGGCTGGATGTGTTCCAGCAGTACCGTGGGGGGCTACAGTCGGTTTTTCGCAGCCTGCCCATGGACCCGGCCCTGACCATACTGCTTGGCGGAGCTACGGTGGAGAGCATGCGCTGGATGGCCGATGCCGCTGGTGTTAACGCCAATGGCGTGCTTGGCTTTGTCCGCGTGAACATGCTTGTGGCCGTGTGGACCCACACCCTGCGCGTATGGGAAAAAGACGAAAGCCCGGACATGGGCAGCACCATGGCAGCCCTTGACCAGGCGTTGGACAAGGCTGGGCGGTTTGGCCTGTTCCCCGCCGGGGCGGACGACAGCGCAAATCAGGACGGGCTGGCTGACCTGAACGATATTGCAGACATGGACGCAGGCTTTGCCAGCACCACATTATCCGCACCGGGCCAATAATTTTAGCGACAAGCGGCCTTTACGAGCGGCCCCTGTTTAGCTTAAAAGAGGTCCGGTCAGTTCAGGCCATTGGGGCGTAGCCAAGCGGTAAGGCAGCGGATTTTGATTCCGCCATGCGGAGGTTCGAATCCTCCCGCCCCAGCCAGAACCTGTTTTTTCCCATTCCAGCTATGGTGCCTTCCATCCTTCCCGGCGCAGGGACAGGGTGCAAATCCTCTATTTTCTCCCGGCGTGCCGTGAGGAACAGGGCATGCAAAGACCAACCCCCAATGGCACGGCTGTTGCCAATACGGTGTTTTGATTGGCGTTCGGGGGTATCCTGCGCGTTCATGCCCGCACAGACAGCCCTATCCTTTTTGTTTTGGACCCAACGCAACTCCCGCCATGACCGATAACCCTGCCGCTCCCCCCTCCCTCCTGCGCCACCCCGGTCTGGTGGCCGTTATTGGGGCGCGGGCCCTGTCCTCTTTTGCCGGGCAGGTGCAGGCGGTGGCCGTTGGCTGGCAGGTTTATGCGCTCACCCATAGTGCGGCGGCTCTGGGGTTTGTGGGGCTGGCCCAGTTTTTGCCCATGATGGCGTTTATCTTCCCCGCAGGCCACGCAGCAGACCAGCACGACCGCAAACGCATTGTCATGACCTGCCAGAGCATTGCGCTGCTGGCAGCCGCATTTATGGCCTATGCCTCTTTTACACACCAGTTGAGTGCGGGCATGATTTATGGGCTGGTGGCCATATTTGGCACCTGCAAGGCGTTTGAAATGCCCGCCCAGCAGACTTTTCTGCCCTCTATTGTGCCCCCGGCGCTATTCCCCCGCGCAACAGCTCTCTCGTCCTCCCTTTTTCAGGTTGCAAGCATTGCAGGCCCCTCCCTTGGCGGGCTTTTGTACGGTCTGGGGGCTGGGGTCTGCTATTCGCTTTGCGCGCTCAGCTTTGGCATAGCCGCACTGGCCACGGGGTCCATGGTCCTGACCAGCCCCGCACGGCCCCGGCAACGGCCAACACTGGCCGCAGTTTTTGGTGGCATTGCCTTTTTGCGCCATAAACCCACCATGCTGGGGGCAATCTCGCTTGACCTGTTTGCCGTCCTGCTCGGTGGGGCCACGGCCATGCTCCCCATTTTTGCAACCGATATTTTGCATGCCGGGCCATGGGGGCTTGGGCTTTTGCGGGCGTCTCCCGCCATTGGCGCGCTGCTGGTTGCCGCTGTTCTGGCCCGCCACCCGCTGGGCCACCACGCGGGTCGGTGGATGTTTGCTGCCGTAGCCGTTTTTGGCGTTGCCACCATTCTGTTCGGCCTATCCCACTCCATTGCCCTCTCTGTGCTGATGCTGGCCATTTTGGGGGGAGCGGATGTTGTAAGCGTTATGGTGCGCGGGGCACTGGTGCAGCTTGGCACACCGGATGAAATGCGCGGCCGGGTTTCTGCCGTGAACATGCTGTTCATCGGGTCTTCCAACCAGTTGGGCGAGTTTGAAAGCGGCATGCTGGCCGCTGTTATGGGGCCTGTTGCGGCCGTGGTGCTGGGGGGAATTGGCACACTGGTGGTAACGGGTGTGTGGATGGGCCTGTTCCCCGGCCTGCGTAAGCTGGACAGGCTGGAAGACGTTACAACCGATACCGTCTAGCCCTCAAAAGCCACAAAAAAAGCCGCACCATGTTACTGGTGCGGCTTGGTCAGGCCCCTGCTCGCAAGGAGTGAGAAGACCTGAGTGTTTTCTCAGACAGCTTTTTTCAGATTGGGGCTGGCCTTGAAACGGACCGTTTTACCAGCCTTAACCTTGACCGGCTCACCCGTGCGGGGGTTAAGCGCCTTGCGGGCCTTTGTTTTGCGAACGGTAAACGTGCCAAAGGATGGCAGGGTAAACCCACCCTCACGCTTAAGCTCAACCACAATGGCGTCGATAAGGTCATTCGCTGCCTGATTGGCGGCAACCCCTGTGCAGTTGATCGAATCCTGAATCACTGCTGCAATAAAGGCCTTGCTCATAGAGTTACTGGCTCCCTCTCAGACAGAATTTTGTACATGACAATTATTGAACGGATATGCCTAAAAGGCTTTACGGCTTGTAGTCACATTTTTTAAAAATTACCAACATAAAAAATATATCTTTTTCGATTCCTGTCGATGGGAACAGCAGAAACGGAATCTGTGACTTTGCAGACACACACATGCGCCCCCCAAAGGCCCAAGGGGAATAGGCTACAGTGATGAGGCACACAGCCCTTATTTGTAAAATGTTACAGATAAAGACACTGTTATTACACAACTCTGCCCTGCTGCTATGCGCGAGGATTTACATAAAAAATTCATAACTCATATTATTTCTGTATCGAATCAAAAAGACCGTGCCCCAGACTAACCCGCTGAAGAATTCCCTCACAAATAATCATTGCGCCCTCCGGTCTGCACAGCATACCCCCCAGACCAACACAGGCGCGTGCGGTTCAGGCACACCCGGCCACGGACCAATGCACAGCACATGGCAGCCCAAAGCTGGCCCGCAACATGGTGTTTTGAAAGAAAAACCATGCCTGAACGCCAAAAAGCACAGGAATGACAAAAAAAGGGAATCCTGCTTATGCAGGCAAAAAGACTGGCCAGACAAAATGCCACCGCACCCTATGCAGGACACGCTGTGTGGCCATGGCCACGGCATTGTGAATGTCTGAGACATTCACTAACCGATCCAAATTTTTTTATGGAAAAATCTGGAGCGGGCGATGGGATTCGAACCCACGACCCCAACCTTGGCAAGGTTGTGCTCTACCCCTGAGCTACGCCCGCATCAGATGGGCTCCTTTTATGGGGGAGCGCGTCATCGCGCAAGAGGGAAAATGCAAAAAAGCCGCTTTTTTTTCATACCCCTGCACGCATCTGTCATAATGGCGCAGTTTGCTGGCCCTTGGCGGTCCGTTTGCCCACCTGCTAGACAGAACCATGTTCCTCGCAGTCAGGAAGGAAAGCCGTGACCACGTCCTTATTCCGATCTTTGTACCATCAGGGATTTGTGCGCGTGGCAGCCTGCACCGCACCCGTTACCCTTGCGGACCCACAGGCCAACATGGTGCAGATTCTGGCCACCGCGCGGACCTGTGCCGAACAGGGCGTGGGCCTGTGCGTTTTTCCCGAACTCGGGCTGAGCGGGTATTCCATAGGTGACCTGCTCCAGCAGGCCACACTGCTCCATGCCGTACAGAGCACACTGGTGGAACTGGCGCAGGCCACGGCCGACCTGCTGCCCGTAGTGGTGGTGGGAGCGCCCCTGCGCCACGCCAACAGCTTATATAATTGCGCGGTTGTGCTGCACGCAGGCCGTATTTTGGGTGTTGTGCCCAAAAGCTACCTGCCCAATTACCGCGAATTTTACGAAAAGCGGCACTTCGCTCCCGGTAGCGCCATACGCGGGCAGACCATCGGGCTTGGTGGGCAGCACGTTCCCTTTGGCGTGGACCTTTTATTTACAGCCCACGACGTGCCCGGCTTTTGCCTTGGGGTGGAAATCTGCGAGGATATGTGGGTGCCCTCCCCCCCGTCTGCTGCACAGGCCATGGCGGGGGCCACCGTGCTGGCCAACCTGTCTGCCAGCGATATAACCGTGGGCAAGGCCCAGACCCGCACCCTGCTCTGCCGCTCGCAGTCTGCGCGGTGTGTTGCCGCCTACCTGTATGCCGCGGCGGGAGAAGGCGAATCCACCACCGATCTGGCGTGGGATGGCCAGACCGCCATTTTTGAAAACGGCGTACTACTGGGCGAAAGTGAGCGCTTTCCCTCCGGCGCATGCGCGGTTGTGGCTGATGTTGACCTTGCCCTTATCCGCCACGAGCGCGCACAGGTTGGCACCTTTGCCGACTGTGCGGACATGACCACAACACCCGGCCAGCCGTGGCGCACCATTGGCTTTACACTGGCCCCCCCCATGGCAGACCTTGGGTTGCAACGCCCGCTCTCACGCTTTCCCTTTGTCCCGGCTGACCCCGCACGGCTGGAGCAGGACTGCTTTGAAGCCTTTGCCATTCAGGTTTCCGCCCTTGGCCAGCGCCTGAAAAGCTGCAAGGCGGCCAGCATGGTTATTGGCGTATCCGGTGGGCTGGACTCCACCCATGCGCTGCTGGTGGCCGTACGCACGGCCGACGCGCTGGGCTGGCCCCGCACCGCCATACGGGGCTACACCATGCCCGGCTTTGGCACCACGGAGCAGACACTGGCCAGCGCGCATGCCTTGATGGAGCATCTGGGCATTACGCAGGCAACGCTGGACATCCGGCCTGCCGCAACCCTTATGCTCCAGACCATGGACCACCCCTTTGCCAGAGGGGAGCCCGTGCATGACATTACGTTTGAAAATGTGCAGGCCGGGCTGCGCACGGATTTTCTGTTCCGTCTGGCCAACCAGCACAACGGTATTGTTCTTGGCACGGGTGATCTGTCGGAACTGGCGCTGGGGTGGTGTACCTACGGCGTGGGGGACCAGATGGCGCATTACAACGTGAATGCTGGCCTGCCCAAAACCCTTATACAGCACCTTATCCGCTGGTGTATTGCCTCGGGGCATTTCCCGGCGGATGTCTGTACCGTGCTGCGCACCGTGCTGGCAACCGAGATTTCCCCCGAGCTGATCCCCGCAACGGCGGGTGCCAGCCAGAGCACGGAAGACACAATCGGGCCATATGCCCTGCATGACTTCACGCTTTATTACGTGCTGCGCCACGGCTTTGGTCCCGCGCGCATTGCCTTTATGGCTGAACAGGTCTGGCGTGATGCCGGGCAAGGCGCCTGGCCGCCGGGCTTTATGCCGCATGACCACAAAAGCTACGGCCTGCCGGTTATTCGCAAATGGCTGAAGGTCTTTATGTTCCGGTTTTTTACCACCAGCCAGTTCAAGCGCTCGGCCATGCCCAATGGCCCCAAGGTCATGGCGGGGGGGAGCCTCTCCCCCCGTGGGGACTGGCGCGCCCCATCCGATGGCAACGCAACCCTGTGGCTGAAGGAGCTGGAAGAGCTTGTGCCCGAAGCCTGAAATACCGCCCAGTCGGCGGAATGGCATTGTGCCCGGTCTTGGGCTATAAGCTGGGACCATGACAACATCGCGCCACGCCACAGTTCACCGCGTTACCAGCGAAACCGATATTGCCATTGCCCTGACTCTGGACGGGACTGGCAAAGCTCGGGTTGAGACCGGTATCGGCTTTTTTGACCATAT
This sequence comes from Acetobacter sp., assembly GCA_047719095.1. Classification (GTDB taxonomy): domain Bacteria; phylum Pseudomonadota; class Alphaproteobacteria; order Acetobacterales; family Acetobacteraceae; genus Acetobacter. The sequence continues at coordinate 7,363 of JBDNSL010000035.1, read as the reverse complement.
GCTGACCGCTCTGGCCAAGCATGGCCTGTTTGATCTGGACATAACGGTCAAGGGTGACCTGCATATAGATGGCCACCACACGGTGGAAGATACCGGCATTGCGCTGGGGCAGGCCATGCGGACCGCACTGGGCGACAAGCGTGGCGTGCGCCGCTTTGGCTCGGCCCTTGTGCCGCTGGACGAAGCACTATGCGAGGCCGTGGTAGACCTTTCGGGCCGCCCGTTCCTGACATTTGAAGCCGTTTTTGACCGCGACCGCATTGGCGGGCTGGACACGGAACTGGTCGAGGAATTTTTTCGGGCATTCGCCATGTCCGCCATGCTCACCCTGCACCTGAACCAAAGAGCAGGCAAAAACTGCCACCATATTGCCGAAGCCGCGTTCAAGGCCCTTGCCCGTGCCCTGCGCATGGCGGTAGAGCCGGACCCGCGTGCGCTCGAAGCCATTCCGTCCACCAAGGGCGTGCTGTAAACCCACGGGGCACACATGGACCCAAGCCATGTTCGGGCAGGGACATGGGGGCAGGCCAGAACAGACACTCAGCCTTGCTGTTTGCCCGCATACGGGTGGACAACACGGTTTTCCACAGGACCAGATTCAGGAGGGTTTTATGGCCCAGCCTCTCTCCATTGCTGTTGTTGACTATGAAGGGGGCAACCTGGCCTCCGCCGCCAGAGCCGCCATGCGTGCGGCCGAGCTTTCGGGCATTGCCGCCACGGTCATCATCACCAACGAACCCGCCGAAGTCCGGCGGGCGGACCGCATTATCCTGCCCGGCCAAGGCGCTTTTGCCGATTGCGCGCAAGGGCTGGAGGCCATTGCCGGGCTAAAGGATGCCATTTTGCAGGCCGTGGCCAAAGGCACGCCTTTTCTGGGCATTTGTGTTGGCATGCAGCTTATGGCCCAGCGCGGGCTGGAACATGGGGTAACGGAGGGCTTCGGCTGGATTGAAGGGGAGATAGCCCCTATGGAGGCCCCCGGCCTGCGCCTGCCCCAGATGGGCTGGAACGAGCTGGAGCTCCACCAGCCCCACCCGCTAACAAACGGCCTTGGCCCGGCCCCGCACGGCTATTTTGTCCACTCCTACGCCCTACGCAACACAACCCCGGATGTGCTGCTTGCCAGTACGGACTATGGAGGCAGCATTCCCGCCATAGTGGGCCGTGGCAATGTTGCTGGCACGCAGTTCCATGTGGAAAAAAGCCAGACAGTCGGGCTTAAAATCCTTGCAAACTTTCTTGCATGGCAGCCGGAAACCACACTCTAATGGCGCGCATGACCCGCGTGCAGCGCATCCTCTCCTTGGAAGAGGACGACCTTCAGGCCCTGTGCGAATCCGTGGATGCCGCCATTTTGGATGGTGGTGGCTTTGGCTGGTTGCAGCCACAGGGGCGGCAGGTGCTGGAGCGCTATTTTCGGGGCCTGCTGCTGGTGCCCGAGCGCATGCTGTTCGCCATTCGCCTTGACGGGGTTATTGTTGGCGGGGCGCAGCTTATTCGCGCACCGCGCAATAACGAGTTGCAGGCCATGTGCATAACACTCGCCCACCTGTTTGTTGCCCCCTACGCGCGCGAACAGGGGCTGGGAGCAGCCTTGTTGCAGGAAGTGGAAAACGCCGCGCGCAACATGGGCTTTAGGGTGCTGAACGTGGATGTGCTGCAAACACAGACCGCAGCCATTGCCCTTTTCAAAAAAACCGGGTTCCACATCTGGGGCCAGCACCCGTTTTACGCACGGGTGGGGGACGACCTTGTTCCCGGGCTGTTCCTGACCAAATGCCTTGATGACACCCAGCCCGCCAAGACCTGTAACAAGCAAGAAGCCAGCCACACGCCATGACCACACCCAATGCCCCCCGCCCGCTCACCCTTTACCCCGCCATCGACCTGAAGAACGGCGCATGTGTGCGCCTGCGCCGTGGAGAAATGGACGATGCCACCGTCTATTCCGACAACCCCGGCGCACAGGCCACGGCATGGCAGAACGCGGGCTTTGAGTGGCTGCATGTGGTGGACCTGAACGGCGCGTTTGCAGGGGCTTCGGCCAATACGGACGCCGTGCGCGCCATTGTGGCCGCAGCCCATGTGCCGGTCCAGCTTGGCGGCGGCCTGCGCGACATGGCTGCGATCAGCGCATGGCTGGAAGCGGGCATTACCCGCGTTATTCTAGGCTCGGTCGCGGTTAAAAACCCGGCTCTGGTGCGCGAGGCCTGCCGCGCGTTCCCCGGCCGTATTGTGGCAGGGATTGACGCACGCTCCGGCCTTGTCGCCACAGAGGGCTGGGCCGAAGTGTCCGACATGCAGGCAACAGACCTTGCCCTGCGCATGCAGGACGCAGGTGTGGCAGCTATTATCTTTACCGAAATCAGCCGCGACGGCATGCTTGAAGGGCTGGATATTGCCCAGACCGTAGCACTGGCCAACACCGTGTCCATTCCCGTTATTGCAAGTGGCGGGGTCGGCTGCATTGACCACCTTGCCGCCCTGCGTACAGCCGCCAACACCACACCGGGCATTGAAGGTGTTATTGTTGGCCGGGCACTGTATGATGGCCGCATAGACCCCACAGAAGCCCTGCGAGTGCTGAGCGCATGCTGAAGCTACGCGTTATTCCCTGTCTGGATGTTAAAAATGGCCGGGTGGTCAAGGGGGTCAACTTTGTCTCCCTGCGTGATGCGGGCGACCCGGTTGAACAGGCCGCCGTGTACGATGCAGCCGGGGCCGACGAACTGACCTTTCTGGACATTACCGCCAGTAATGAAAACCGCGACACCATTTTGGATGTGGTTGGCAGAACAGCGGAAAAAATCTTTCTGCCCCTGACCGTAGGCGGGGGCGTGCGCACAACCGATGACATGCGCCGCCTGCTGCTGGCCGGTGCAGACAAATGCGCCATGAACTCGGCCGCCGTCACCCGCCCTGACCTGATCAGCGAGGCCGCACGCAAGTTTGGCAGCCAGTGCGTTGTGGTGGCGGTGGACGCACGCCAGAGCGCTCCGGGTAAGTGGGAAGTGTTTACCCACGGCGGGCGCACTCCTACGGGTATCAATGTCATAGACTGGTGCAAACAGGCCGCCGAACGCGGTGCGGGCGAAATCCTGCTGACCTCCATGGACCGGGACGGCACAGGCAGCGGGTTTGACCTGGAACTGCTCCGGGCCGCAACTCAGGCCGTGCGCCTGCCTATTGTGGCCTCTGGTGGCGTTGGCACGCTTGAACATTTTGTGGAAGGTGCCAAAGCAGGTGCTACCGGACTGCTGGCCGCCAGTGTTTTCCATTTTGGGCAGTTTACCGTGGCTCAGGTCAAACAGGCCCTTAGCCATGCCGGACTGCCGGTTCGCCCTTCTCCCGCCCCTTTTCAGGTCAGCCAGACGTCATGATTAAAAAAGCCCCGTCCAAAGCCACCATCAAAGCCGAGACCAAAACCATCAAGGCCAAAAAGACCAAGGCTGCGGACAACACAGACCTTCCCGCACTGCTGGAGGAGGCTGACCCCTCCGTGCTGAACCGGCTGTATGATGTGGTGCAAAGCCGCAAAAATGCAGATCCCTCGGTCAGCCACTCGGCACGCCTGCTCTCCCGCGGGACATACAAGATCGCCCAGAAATTTGGCGAAGAAGCTGTGGAATGCCTGATTGAAGCCGTGGCTGGCCGCACCAACCTGCTGGTGGGCGAAAGTGCGGATGTGCTCTACCACCTGATTGTCATGTGGGTGAACGCGGGCATTACACCGCAGGAAGTCTGGGCCGAACTAGCCCGGCGCGAAGGCACCAGCGGCATTGCCGAAAAAGCATCGCGCCCCAAACCACCCCTGACAACACCTGACGCAACAACGCCAGACACCACAACACAGGACTGAACCACCATGGCTGTGACCGGCAAAGGCCCTTACGACCAGCAGAATATTTTTGCAAAAATCCTGCGGGGCGAAATTCCGTGCAAACCCGTTTTTGAAAACGAATGGGTTCTGGCGTTTGAGGACATCGCCCCCAAAGCCCCGGTGCATGTGCTGATCATTCCCAAAAAGCCCTATGTCTCCTTCATGGACTTTAGCAAAAGCGCGCCGGCGGAAGAAATTGCTCAGGTCATGCGCTCGGCAGGCCAGATTGCCCACACACTGGGGCTGGAGGACAACGGCTACCGGCTGATCACCAACGCGGGCACAAACTCTGGGCAGGAAGTCCCGCATTTTCATCTGCACCTTATGGGGGGTGGGCCTCTTCCGCCGTTCCCTCAGTAAAACCCTGCGACCGGCCCGTTACCGCCCCCTTTAGCAACAAGGCCCCAACCATGACCCCCATGGACATGCTCCTTACCCGCGCCTCCACCGACCGGCTGCAAGACCCAGCGCCTGCGCCTGAGCAGTTGATGGACATTCTGGCCACGGCCATGCGCGCACCCGACCATGGCCGGGTCCAGCCCTGGCGCTATGTTGTGATCGAGGGGGAAGACCGCCCAGCACTGGCCGAGCTGATTGTTGCCTCCATGGCGCGCGTGGAGCCCGAAGCCCCCGCCGCCAAAATTGACAAACGCCGCACCCGCTTTGCCACCATGCCCATGGTTATTGCCTTGGGCATGCACCTGCGCCCCGACCACAAAATTCCGCTCTGGGAGCAGGAAATGTGCGTGGCAGCGGGGGCCATGAACATTCTCAACGCCCTGCATGCCACTGGCTTTGGCGGTGTGTGGGTGTCTGGCGCACTGGTGGACGATGCCCTTCTGGCAGCCGATCTAGGCCTTTCCAGGCTTGCGGGCTTTTTGTTCGTGGGCACACCCGATGGTGCCCACCCGGCCCCAAAACGGGCAGACCCGGCACTGTTTACCGCACGCTGGCACGGCCAGCCCGTAACCTTTGGCGCAGACAAGGACTAAGCCCCCATGCCCGACATAGCGCAGACAGACGTTGCCATTATTGGTGGCGGCCCGGTCGGGCTGGCCACCGCGCTGCTCATGGCGCAAGGGGGCCTTTCGGTCACCGTTATGGAGCGCGCACCACTTGATACATGGGCCGAGCCGGGGTTTGACGGGCGCGAAATTGCCCTGACCCACCACTCCGTCCGCCTGCTTGAGCAGACCGGGGCATGGGCCCATATTCCGCAAGCAGTCATTTGCCCGCTTAAGGAAGCCCGGATTGAAACCGGCAGTTTTCGCCACCCGCTTACGTTTGATACACGGGGCGAAGGTGTGGATGCACTCGGCTGGCTGGTCTCCAACAACCAGATCCGCCGCGCCCTGTTTGCCGCCGCCCAGCATACGCCCAACATTACCTTACAACCCGCAACCGCCGTGCAGACCATCCGTCAGGGGCAGGACTACGCCGCAGTCCACCATAATGGCGGGCAGGTTAATGCAAAGCTGGTGGTTGGGGCGGACGGGCGCTTTTCTCCCACCCGGCAGCGCGCGGGCATTGGCGCTATTGTGCATGACTTTGGCAAATCCATGATGGTCTGCCGCATGGCGCACGAATCCCCCCACCATAATGTGGCTCTCCAATGGTTTGATGAGGGGCAGACAATTGCCCTCCTCCCCGTTAACGGCATGGCCTCCTCCCTTGTGCTGACCCTGCCACCACAGGAGATTGAGGGGCTGGCCCACATGCCGCGCGAGGCTTTTAATGCCGAGATCATGCGCCGCGTGGGCAACAGGCTGGGGGCTATGCGGCTTGTCAGCACCCGGCATGTGTACCCGCTCAAGGGAGTTTACGCGCACAGGTTTAGTGCCCGCAGGCTTGCGCTGGTGGGCGATGCGGCCGTTGGCATGCACCCCATTACCGCCCACGGCTTTAATCTGGGCCTTAAGGGGCAGGAAACACTGGCCCAACACGTGCTGGCCGCTGTTGCCAAAAGTGGCGATCCAGGCTCCCCCACCGCCCTGCGCGCGTTTGAGCGCCAGCACCGCAAGGCAACGGCCCTTTTATTTGCGGGCACCAACGGAATTGCATCCCTTTACACCCATGACGGACCACCCTTCCGCCAGATCCGCGAAGGGTGCCTGCGCATGGCAGACAGGTTCTCCCCTTTCAAAAAGGTTGTGACATCCCTTTTGATGGACCGTCAGGCTTCCGTGCCCAAAGCCTGAGCGGGAGGTCGTTTTCGGGTTTTGCGTATGGGGGAATGCGGGCGGTCTGCCGGGTGCTCCATCTCCCTTGCCAGCCAGTCTGCCAGCACAGCAAGAACATAGTCCTGCTCCACCGCGTTCAGGCGGCGGCCGGGTGGCAGGGCATGCCATTTGGACAGGCAGGAGCGGCAACATGTCCCCGTGGCATGTTGGGCAACAAAAACCGGATGCCCCTTCCACGGTGTCTGCCGCCCATCCTTGAGCGGTAGAGCGGGGGCAAGGCGGCGGGCAATAAAGTCCTGCCCGTGTTCCAGAACCAGCGGCAACCCTTTCTCACGCAGATACGCCATATCCTGCGCGTTCAGATGAAACCGCTGCCTAAATGCAGAGCGCGCCAGCCTGTCCCACAGTTCTGTGGGCACGACCGCTTGTGGTGCGGCAGGCTGGCGGGGGAAAAGATCGTTCTGAAAACCCGTCATGCCTTTATTTATGGGGATGGCGGGCTTTTTTTGCCAGTCTCCACCCCATTGCATCCGGGGTGGTCAGGGTTGTTGGTCGTGTATGCAGCCCTGAGTGCGTCCAGCACAGCAGATGATGGTTCACCCAGAGGCATCTGGTACAAGGCACCATTGGTCACAACAGACATAAACCCCCATGCCTTATGCCCATCGGGGGTAAACAGCACTTCCAACTGATAAGCCGCGCAGTCATGGGGTTTGCACAAATGCCCCAGTAAATACGGCTTGCCATCAATAGTGGTTTTTTCAACCGGAACAGAGGTGGCCCTTAACTCCGCAACCCAAGGGGGCAGAGTGCTCATGGCATGGTATGCGGGTGCAAATTGCGGCTGGGCGGCAAACTGGGCCGTAACTGGAAAATCCGCGGCCAGCGCAGGTGTCGCCAGACCCAATGCCGACAACACAAGAAGAGAAAAACGCATGGGGGCCCCTCAATCGGTTCTGTTTCCCAGAATGACAGCACCATAGCCCGGCTGCCTCTGGCTAGGGGTTCATCCTATATCCCGATCATGATCAAACAAGGGCAACAATTGCCCTCTGTGCATGTACAGCATACAAACAGACACACCACAGGCAGCCCAGGGGAATGGGCTGTGCGTGAAAAACAGATTTTTAGAAGAAAACCGTGCAGGCCAGACTATGCTCTGAAACCTGAAAACCACCGAAAGCCAAGGAAAAGCTTGGTGGGTGCACAAGGACTCGAACCTTGGACCCGCTGATTAAGAGACACAGGCCCCGAGATACCGTTAAGACGCAGGGAACCGCAAGGAGACGAAAAAACGGCTGTT
>JBDNSL010000034.1:0-23971 GCA_047719095.1 Acetobacter sp. | reverse complement strand
GACTGTGGCCCTTCTGGCACCTTTGTGTCTGGCGGCCTGCACCTCCCAGCCCTCCCCCGGGGGCACCTCCTCCGCCCATGGGGGAAGTGGCGCATCGGGCGCCTATGGTCTGAACACCCACGTGCCAGACTTTGCCACACGCAACTATGAGCCTTTCAACCGGCAGGATGTCGTGGCCATTGCCATGCGCGAATGGCGGATGTTTGGCAGCCCGGTCAACGATGACAACCCCGAACAGCGCCCCGAACCACAGGTTGCCGCCGTCAAACCCGAGCGCACACCGGGGCTGTGGCAACGTGTGGGGGAATACTGGTGGATTGGCATGGACCCCAGCATGACCGAGGCATCGTGGAGCGGCAAACACAATGCCGACGGCCAGTTGACCAACTTTGTGCACGACGGATTTTTTGCCTGGTCGGCCGCATTCATTTCCTACGTCATGCGGGTTGCCGGGGCGAATGACCGCTTCCCCTACTCCCCCAACCACGCCACCTACATAAATGCCGCAGCATCGGGGAAGTCCCCTATCCTGCGCGCTCAGGACCCCGCGTCCTACACCCCCAAAGCTGGCGACCTGATCTGCGTTGCCCGTGGGCGTGGCAAACTGAGCATCCGCTTTGCAAGCCTGCCTACCTCTTACGGCTTTCCCGCGCATTGCGGCTATGTGGTCGCCACAGGCCAGAATGGGCCACCCTTTGGCCGCCAGCTCAGCATTATTGGCGGTAATATTGACGATGCCGTGGCCCTGACCCATGTCCCCACGGATGAACAGGGGCGGCTGGCCAGCCCTGCCGGGCAAAGCTACGACCCACGCTATCCTTGGTGTGCCGTTCTGGAAGTGCTATATGATGCCGAAGAAGAACCGGACGCAGGCAGGTAGGGGCACCACCCCGAATACAAACCAGCCCCAACAGCCCAACCTGATCATAGCAAGCAGGGTATACAGATGACCGAAAGCGCAGCGCCCTCCACCCATTCCGGCTGGACCTCACTCTCACCCGACATGCCGGGTGCAGTGGGTGGCACACCCCTTATTCTTCTGCGCAAGGCTTCTGAAGCAACAGGCTGTCAGATTTACGGCAAGGCGGAGTTCATGAACCCCGGCGGCTCTGTAAAGGACCGGGCAGCCCTTGCCATTATTGATGACGCGGAGCGCCGTGGTGTGCTCAAGCCCGGCGGCACTCTGGTAGAAGGCACGGCAGGGAACACGGGCATTGGCCTGACACTGGTTGCCAACGCCCGTGGCTATAAATGCGTTATTGTCATGCCCGAAACGCAAAGCCGCGAAAAAATCGGCTTTTTGCGTATGATCGGTGCGGACCTGCGCCTTGTACCCGCCAAGCCCTACCGTGACCCCGGCAACTACGTCCATGTTTCGCGCCGTCTTGCGGAAGAAAACGGGTGGGTCTGGGCCAACCAGTTTGACAACACCGCCAACCGCGAGGGCCACCGCGCAACTACAGCGCAGGAAATATGGCAGCAGATGGGCGGACAGGTAGATGCCTTTACCTGCGCCTGCGGCACAGGTGGCACGCTGGCAGGCATAGCCCTTGGCCTGCACGACGCCGCTGCGCGCGACGGCGTAAAAGCCCCTCATATCGTGCTGGCAGACCCCGAAGGCTCCGGCCTGTATGGCTGGGTCAAAAGCAATGACCTGTCTGTGGCGGGGTCTTCCATTACTGAAGGCATTGGCCAGTCCCGCGTGACAGGCAACCTTGAAGGAGCTCCCATTGATGATGCGGAGCGCATTCCCGACCCCGAGGCGCTGGATATTATTTACAGCCTGCTGGGGGAAGAGGGCCTGTCTGTTGGGGGGTCTTCGGGCATTAATGTTGCTGCTGCCATCCGCACTGCCCGCAAGCTTGGGCCGGGGCATAGAATTGCAACCATTCTGGCCGATGGTGGAGCGCGTTATGAATCCAAGCTCTTCAACCCGACCTTCCTGCGGGAAAAAAATCTGCCCGTCGCCCCATGGCTTGACCAGTAAGGCCAGCCCGCCCACCTGCTACTATTGACCAATAAGGGAGCGCGCTCCAGTTTTTGGACGTGAGACAACAATGACAAAAAGCGGGCTCCCCGAAAGCTGGCCGGTGGCCGTGTTCTGCTGCCTTGTAAACCTGACCATTTCTATTGCCGCATTTTGTATCGGCATTGTTGTTATTCTGGATTCCAATATTCTTCCGGGTCTTCTCTGGCTTGTTATTTCCGCGCTAACACTGTGGCTGTCTGATGTCAGCATCGACTGGCACAACCGCCCTACGCCCAAAGACAGCTAGGATTTTACCCAACTTCATGCATCTGTTGTCTGGCTAGCAAGTCTGCATCGTTGCCAAAGAGAGTTTTATGACAGACGCAGCCCCCGACAAACAACACACAGCCCATCCATTGATCAGTTACGAAAAAAACCAGAGCTTCAATCCACTGGTTTCTCTCCTGCACACAACGCGGTACAGGCACCTTATCAGGCTTTTTACGGAACTCTCCGCAGCGCATCCCTCTCGCCCTTTAAACGTAGTCGACATCGGATGTGCTCATGCCAAGGCGTTTAATATTCTGAACAGCCGCTTCAACATCAATTATGTTGGCATAGATGTTGACCAGAATTTTATAAATGTCGCACGGCAACGCTATTCAAAATATAAAAATTTCAGAATAATTAACGACTCAATTACAAGCCATTACAGTGAATTCCAAAATGCAGATGCCATTATTGCTCTGGAATCACTTGAGCATATTCCTGAAAACCTTGTTGTCCGGATTGTGGAGCAGATTGCCCACGCAAAACCGGCAGCCTTTATGTGTTCGGTTCCTAATGAAGTAGGCCCGATTGTTCTGCTTAAAAATATCGGCTCACTTCTCACAGGATACATGCGACATAAGGAATACAGGTGGAAAGAAACCCTGCATGCCGGTCTGTTCAATCTGGACAAGGTGGAAACACACGGCACAGGCCACAAAGGTTTTGACTGGCGCTGGCTTGCCCAGACCATCCGCCACAATATGCATATTACCAAAATACATAAAAACCCGTTTGACTGGCTCCCCAAGACATTCTCTTTTTCAATAATCTTTATCTGCCTGCGCGCACCCTAAGCTTTCCTCTCACGCGTATTTGCGGACCAGCCCACAATGCCGGGCACGGTATGCCCGGTAGCCTTCACACATAAAAAAGAGCAGAGGCACCGTTTGTGGTGGCCTCTGCTCTTTTTTATGCCGTTACCCGTAAGGGGTAAACGCCCTACCCCTTACGGGTAAGGCGCCTGTTCTTTCCCACTCAATTATCGATTAATAAAATATTTCGTTGATTTTATTTGTTTTTCATACACTTTTATATGTCGATACCATGACTTATACCATTTTGGAAAAGCGGGCACAGAAGGCGTCTTTACGTCACAGTATGCAACCAAGAAACAGCATTACGATCCGATAAGCTGGCTCATAGCAAGCCAGTATCCTCGGGTCGGGGTCTACTTCGCCGTGCAGCAGAGCATTGCGCATGGCATAAATCGTCTCAATTAATCCCGACAACAGTTCTTCAGTTGAACACTGAAACTCCATCGTTCCGACCTGTAGGGGATCTGCACCGCCATGAAGAAGGTCGCGCATGGGGCGCGGGTTGCAGCCGTCATAAAACTGTCGCAGCGTCGTTTGCTGGGCGCTCGACAGGTTCGCAACAAAGTCGACATGGCTATAAACCATGTTGGGATCATACTGTGCCTGTACATGCTGGAATTTAATATTGCCCGTACGGACAGTGGTAACGGTGATCTGAATATCGCCGCCTGCAACCTTCTCGGCCTTGTATTCCTGACTATTTCGTTCAATTCGTTCACGATTGAAGTGTTTGGGCGCAATGCAAACACTCCGAAGCGAGATTTGCTCATTCACGCCTTTCCGCGTCACTTCGAAATGAATAGCGTCGAGACGGTTTTGTAGGTCAGAGATCGCCAGTTTGATTGCCTGCGCTTCGGTAGTATCGTTTTCGTTACGTAGGAGAGCCAGAATGCCCCGCCGAACCTGATTGGGTTGACCCTTGACCCAATCCAGCATCACCCGTTCTTGCGTCTGCGCTGAAGCATGACGGAACCATGCGTTGAAAGCGGCCCAAGCTTTGACAAAGGGGCCAATGTAATCAATTTCGGCCCGATTCATCCAGTCAGCGGCGTGAGCAGGCAAAGGCATCAGATTATCCTCTCTGCTTGGTCAAGGTAGGCCATGGCGACGGGTTCCCCGTCTTCAATTGCAATCTCGACGGTGCGTTTTGCCGCCTCCAACATGCTGGCCGCGCGGGACTTTGCCGCCTTCGCTGCTATCACATTCTGCGTCACCTGACCGGCCACGGCGTCCGGGATATGGGGCAGCGGTAGGTTAAAAATGTCGGCGTCGGTGATCGCAGGATACATGCTGGCGCTGGCGAACAGGTCCAATAGCTCGCAGATCACCGGCAAGCGCAGGTAGGTGAGCAAAACCTCCGGCGCGATGTCGCGGGGTGTCATCACGACAAATCCGGACGAGCAGACGAACTTCTCTTGACGGGGTGTGATCTGCGCCGATAGGCGGCGAATCGGACGCACGGTGGAGGTAATTATGTCGCCCGCTCGCACATGCCATGTGGCGCGACTGGGCGCGTCTTCCGAGGCAAGGCGGGTGCTGGTGGCCGCCCCGGCCCCGTCGATGTCGCTAATCTCGATATAATCGAAGACAGCGCACGCATTGGGACGGAACTTTTCGCGCCGGGGATCGACCACGTCGGCAATCGTGCGCCCATCCACAGCCAGCAGATCAAGCAGGACTTGAATGCGCGGAGCGAAAAAGCGGGCATCGAAGCGGCCCGAGGCGAAGACGTCCGATGCTCGGCCAGTATAGGCGAGCGGTTCAGGCGGAGTCCAGTTGGCAACGCCGATGGCGTCAAGCAAGACCTCTTCCGCAGCCTGAACTGTTGAGGCGGCTTCAACCTCCATCTGCACCGATCTGTCGACAATTGCATCAATGCGCCCCTCTAGAGCGCCAAAGCGCGGAATAAGCATGTCTGCCAAATAAGGTGGAGCAATGTGCGGCTGGCCAGCACCATAGCCCCCCCTAAGAACAAGCGGCTTGCCCTTCGCGCTTTCAAGGAAACTGCTCAGGTATCCAGCCGGAATGGATGGTTCTCGCAATACAAGGATGTCTGCACAAGCGAATGCCTCAAAGTCCTGCTTCCATGGCGCGGCTTGGCCAAAATTTGCGCCTGTCCGCGTTACAAGAACGTCATTCCTATTCAACTTGTTTCGAGCAACGATAGAGCGCAACTGTGATGGCATAAATCGTGGTTCCGACATTTCAACACGGTTGGACCGGACGTTCTTCGCCATCACCGTGAGGAGACCCTCATCTTCATATTCACGCACCACCTCAATAGGATGCTGAATTTTGTTGCACAAAGCGCGTAAGGGGTCATGTCGAGCACGCCGAATTTCTTTCAAAGCCATCATCGCTGGCCGAGAAAAGAACTCTGCGTCGAAGCGTAATCCGGGGTTCAGGTCTTCTACTGCGGATAGCCGAAGTATGGACGCTTCAAGCCCCTCCAACAGACCGCTTAGCCGGTCTTGGTCGAAGGGGCTTACCGAAAAAAACTGAAGCCCTCCTTGCGGGAAAATTCCTCAAATGCTTCCGCGACCCCATTGCGCCCCGGGATTACATCGCCCCCCGCTCCCATCGCATCGTGGCGGAACAGATCATGTTCGACAATGAAGTGACCATGGTCATCCCTAAGGAAGTTACCGTCGGCATCACGCCGATAGACTTTGCGACCCGAGTTATCAACGCTTTCCACCTGCTGGGTAGCAAAGAAGATGTCGTAATCCTCGACCTTTTGGCACAGCGGCCCTTTGGCAGGATCGTCATTCCACTTCTGCACTAGCAAGACGCTGGTCTTAGTTCCGGTATGCGGCTTGAAAGTGTTCGGGTGCAGCCCCACCACGGCGAGGATGCGGCAGCGTTCCATGATGAATTCGCGCATCCGCTTATCGGACGAGTTATTAAACCGCCCCTGCGGCAGGACAACGGCCATCCGCCCCCCGGGCCGCAGAAAATCGAGGTTACGCTCAACAAACAGCAGGTCACGAGCCACGGCAGTTTCGCGTTTGCCATTGGCCTTTTCTGCCAAATCATAGGGCGCGAGCATGTCCGACTGCTTGATGTCTCCCGCGAAGGGCGGGTTTGCCATCAGCACGTCAAAGCCGAAGCTACGATAGCTGGGACTGTCGGCCGCCTCGCCCTTTTCCTTTACGCGCAGCTTGCGCAGTCGCCGCCAGCCGTCGCCGTAGGTGTCGAGCCATTCGTTCTGCTTGGCGGTCTCGTCCCACTTCGTCCAGTCGAGCGTATTCAGGTGTAAGACATTGGTTTCACCATCACCCGCGATCAAGTTCAAGCAGCGCGAGACGCGGACGCTTTTCTCGTCGAAGTCGATGGCGAACACGTTGTCTCGCACATAATCGATACAACGGTTCGGCTTGGCCTCCATGGTAAAGAGGTGACTTTCCTCTTGCCCCATGACCCGCATGATCTGCCGCCAGACGTGAAACATACTGTGCACGGTAAACCCCGCCGAGCCGCAAGCGGTATCGATCACCGTTTCGCCCTCTTTCGGGTTCATCATTTTGACGCACATGTCGATCACCCAGCGGGGGGTGAAATACTGGCCCTTCTCACCCTTCGACGATTTCGAGACGAGGTATTCAAAAGCGTCGTCTATCACGTCCAAGTTAGAGTTGAAGAGCTTCCATTCTTCCAACGAGCCGACGCAGACTTGCAAGTGGTCAGGCGACAAGCGGATACGTTCATCCTCGAGGAAGACGCCAGGCCATTTCCTCTTAGCCTCGTCGAAAAGGTTCTGGATAGCCACTTTCAGTTGTGCGGCGGTGTTCTGGTTACGGAAACGTAGAGCATTACCAAGCCGGTGCGAGTTCATCTCGTCATGGAGCTTGGTAAAGATTAGCTTGAATACCTCTTCAAAAACATCAACCCCGGCATTGGCCAGAACCTCATCCTCCATATCCTCAATAAGGTCACGCAGGGAGCGGGCGAACTTGCCCTCCTTCACGCGCTCTTCCTCAAGGTCGATCAGGGTCTGGATGGTCCAAGGCTGATCCACGACTTGTTCGATGGTCTGATCTGCGCGGGGCACTTCATGGATCGGCATGAAGTAGTTGGGATTCTTGCGGTGCCAGACCTCAGCCAGAATGCCGTCGCTCCATACGGCAAGAGGTGCGCCGGTCGCATGGGCATAGGAGCGCAGCTGCTCCTTGCCGTCCTTGTACTTGGCCTGCTTCACCTCAACGATAATGTAGGGGACAGTCGGGCGGTCGACATCGAACACCACAATATCGGCACGTTTGGAGCTGTCACGTCCGAAGGTGATCGGATATTCAACGGCAATGCGCGATTGGGCATAACCGAGTTTGTCGATCAGATGTGCCAACCAAAGCTGGCGAGTCCGCTCCTCGGGCTTCAGTTGCACTTCTTTATCGCGGACGAGGCACGTAACATACGCGACCTGCTTGCCTCGGCTCTCGCGAAGCACCACGCGCGCATCGAGAGCACGCACCTCTTCTTCTGAAAAGAGGGCGAATTCGCTGAATTCGATAGCAATCTTTTTCATTCAACACTCATATTTTTAGTTCTACCCATCGACCTAGTCCACTCTCGTTACCGCCAACGCATAATTTGCAGCTGCGATAGTTATCGAACCGAGACCAAGCCCTGCATTTTGAAAGGAACCGCCTGCTCCCTACAGGCTCTCATCAGAGGGATGTCAACGGCTTGTCCTTGGGTCTAATAACGCCAACATGCTTATAGAGCGTGGTCCGAGAGACGCTGTAGCGCCGGGCCACGTCCGCCACCTGAATATCCGGGTCGCGCAGGAGGGCCTTAATTTCTCGCACTTGTTTCTCCCCAAGTTTGGGCTTTCGCCCACCTGAGCGGCCTCGGGCACGCGCTGCGGCGAGCCCAGCGTGGGTGCGTTCACGGATCAGACTGCGCTCGAACTCCGCAAGAGCGGCAAAGACGTGGAATACCAGCTTTCCTACAGCGCTGCCCGTTTCGATTTTTTCGGTAAGACTTTCAAAGCTAATTCCATTGCGTTCAAGTTCCGCCACAATCTGTACCAAATCGGAGAGGCTGCGGCCGAGACGATCCAGGCGCCACACCACCAGCGTGTCGCCACTCCGCAGGGCTTTCCGGCAGTGCTCAAGTTCCGGGCGCATGGCGCTCTTACCGCTCGCTGCCTCCTCGTAGATGATATTGCACCCAGCCTGCTGAAGCGCATCGCGCTGCAGGTCCAGATGTTGGTCTTCCGTAGAGACCCGCGCATATCCAATACGTTGTTTCATTGACGAAACCGTGACATTGAAAACTTGACGGAGATATTAACGTGAGAACGGGTGTTCGGCCTAGCCCTAACTGCCCACTTTTACAGTGCTCAGAAAATGACCGTTTTCTGGACAATCTTCTCCTACCTCATAAACTCCACACCAAAACGAGCCATCAGTCACAGATAGCTTTCTCCATAGCTACAATCAGGCTCGAAAGCTCGCCTTGCTTAGCCAAAATCGTATTGAGCGCGGCCCTCACTTCGCTCTCTGGAACACCCTGACCGGGCACGTCCACAAGCCACAATTTCAAGAGACCACCCAGCCGCCCTAAGTCACCCCGCAACCGCCCAACCGCGTAGAGGGTTTCAAGGTCGATCTTGCTTGGCGGTTCATATCCAAGAGCCAGCTTCCGAAGCAGGGCAGAAACAGGAAGCCGCACCTTCCGGGCGGTCTCCTTGATTGCCGCCCTTTCTAAGCCAGAAACACGAACCTTCAGCGGGGCATCCACGGATCGTGGCCCCTTATCCTTGCGCCGTCTTGGCATAGATTTGGCCGCTGCTGCTGTCATGACTTGCCTCTATCCAACGTTGAGCCAAAGGCGAATAAGCGCGTTGCCCGGTACCGGGCAACCTATCTTGCTTTCAAACATCGCGCGATAATATGCGATTGTGTGCGAATGCACTTTTGGTCTCACGACAAAGAAGCTTTTCGCATATATTCGCATATAATTGCACATATTCGCGCATATTCGCGCTCGACTAGGTGGGTTATGCTTTGGAAGTGGTTACAATGACGCCAAATAAGAAGGGAATGGCGCGCGTAAGGTTTATCACCCTGAAGACCGTCATCACAGAAGAGCTGAAGCAAGGTTACAACAGGTCAGATATCTTCCGAAAACATCACGATGCTCTTCAGATGAGCTACAGCCAGTTCACGCGATACGTCAGGAAATTTATCTTGAGGCTCTCCTCACAGACGTCCAAAAAGGAGCTGCATTCTGCCTCTTCCATAGCGTTTGAAAGGTAAAGCCTAAGCACTTCTTCAAAACGCCATGCTTTTAGCCCTAGGCCACTGAACTTCAATCCGAGCCCTGACCCTGATCGCATTGCCAAATGGCTTTCTCCTCCGGACGGCACAGAGAAATAATGAATTGCATGCCGTTTAAACGCCCTCGTCTCTCGACCCCGCCCTATAGTGAAGAACGTCGCTGCAGACATATCCCCAGCTGAAAGAGCCCCTCAGACGTTAAAAGAATATATTTAAGTTAAAACGCGCGCGCGTGTTACGGGTTAGAAAAACATATCAGTTTCAATGTGTTATATACCATTCGTGTGGGTGAAAGTACGTGTCGGGGCGTGTGTAAAAGTACGTGCTAATCCACAGGAAAACGTGGGTGAAGGTACGTGTCATTCCACAGAGCTGTCGCCACTTATCAACAGGGTATTTTTGGAGAATCAGCTCTTCAATATCGCCCTGCTACTGATGAAATGAGCGCCCCCGCTTAGCGACAGATTGCGGGCATCCGCTTTTTTAGCGCTCTTCTCTATTGGCAAAGAAAGTTACGTGGTCACGCTCTGTATCGAGCGATATCTGATAATCAGGTAGCAGATTGATACCAGACAATTCCTTTATCTGCCTTCGAAACTCTCTCAACGTCGCGGTACTGCCGCTTTTCGCGTACAAGACCGTCACAGACACGCGCCATTTTGGCTGAAGACCACAATGTTTACGGGCAAGTTCATATATGCGCCGCTCAAGCGGCTTGCGGAGTTTGAAATAATCCCGTGACAGGGTCAGAACCCGCATGGTCGCAACAGAACGGAATAGCCAGTGTGGCAAATCCACCTCGATGGCTGTCACGCGATCATCTGTTGGCGACTTTTCTACAATCCGCCATGAATCAATCAGTCCAAAGCCGCGTCGCTCACGCTGTCCGTTCGTCTCAATGTTAGTCTCGATGCCAGTCCCTCTTAGCCTTGCAAGCATACCGACTACACGGCGGTAGCCGACACCCCCTGTTGAGCGGTTCGTACTACGGAGAAAATCATAGGCCGTAAAACGCACTGTTGGTGTTATGGGGCGCCCACGGTTCTTGGCCTCCACCAACTGACTGATGCAATAAATCCATAGGTCCTTGTCATGCATGGTTGCACAGCCATCCGACCCGGGCTTCACGGTCACCACGAGACCGTTGCGCTCATAGGTTCTTACACGCCTATCGCCCGCTTTTAACGCAAACAGTGGATGCTCCATGCTAACCGCGTCACCCTTTGGTGCAGCGGCCAGAATGTCTGCAACGAAAAAACCTTCCCGATGGCAGAGTTCTGCTGGGGAACATTTTGATGCCTTGCTGACGGCATGCTGTTCCCAGCGAATAGGAGACACAGGCGTTACAAACAAGCTCTGAAATCAGAAGCGCATACCAGGACGATGCGCCTGAGCACCCTGTGCCTTGCGCGTCTCAATCCACTCTATGACCTCTTCGAGATCCCACGCCACGTTTCTACTGGTCAGCGCGATACGGCGTGGAAACTCGCCACGCCGCTCCATATTGAAGATGGTTCTTTCGGCTAGCGGTATCATTGCGTGAAGCTTTTTGCGGTCAATAAGAACCCTACCCGTGTTTCCCATTTCTCTTCCCTCTGCACCCCGATGACAATGTGCTTGAGGTTACCTGCCGCTGCCTGCTGCGGCTGGGAAAAAGATTGAATTTAGTTGACACTGCGGACATAAATTGACCATGGCCAAAGATCACGAAACCCACCTTGCTTTCGATCCGATCCTCGAGCGCGTAGTTACCAAACGGGAAGCCAGCGGTCGCATTGAGGCCAAGCTTGCAGACAATTTGACATGGTGTTTTTGTGAGCTTTGTGGAAATCTCACTGAATATTCGGCAATACGCTTCAATCCAGTTGTAGTAAAAAAACTGAAGAACGAAAACGCCAAGCCTGTTCCTCTAACAGAAAAAATGATTTCGTTAGGGCTGGAGAGAGCAAAAAAACTGGCTGAACATTATTCAGAGGCCTTGTCAGGAAAATATGGCCCTCATAAAGCGAGCCAAATGATCGCTCGTTATGGCGATCTAGTCGAGATGCGTGCAGATTGTTCCGTAGAGAGTTTCCACGAATACATCGAACCAAAAATGAAGTTACGGGAGCATGCACGTCATGGTGACCTTGCGTGGACAACTCGCTTGGCAGGCTCTGCCTCTGATAGCCCTAAACCTAGTAAATTATATTGTGAGAAACACCATCCCACCAGAAATGACTCTTCAAGAAGAGCCTATCAACGTGATCGGAGATTTATTTGGGAATACCGTGCCCTGATGGAACAAATTTGGTCTCATGGTTTCAACAATTCGACCCTCTCTGGCTGGGATATTGAAGAGCATGCTTACGTGCGGAGAGAAGCTTATAAACAAGTTAAAGCCTTGCGATCTCCCACAAGCATGCTTGATGATTTTCTCTCAAAAGGCACAATGACGCAGGCTGAAATAGCTCGGCAACTCGGCATTTCCCGTCAAGCCGTTTCAGCAGCCATCAAACGACGCACCCTAAAAAAACGTCAAGAAAGGGATCGTTAACGTGGCTTGATTGTCCATTCATCAATCATATCAGCCCAATCTTGCAGCATAGCAGTGCGCTGCTCACGATATTCAGCCTTGTTGTAAACGGCTCTTACCCCTTTCTGTTCATGAGCAAGGCACTTTTCGATCCAGTCAGTATTATAACTTGCCTCGTGCAGCAGAGTGCTTGCCGTCCTGCGCAAATCATGAGGACCAAATTTTGCGAGCGGCTTTCCTTCTTTCTGAGCGAGCCTGTAGGTCAGCGTGAGGACCTGATTGAGCATGGCACTACTCATCGGCTGATCGGTGTCGTAGCGGGACGGCAATATATAATCTGAGCCCCCGGAAAACGTCTTCAGGGCAATGAAAATATCGAGCGCCTGTCGCGACAGAAATACCAAATGGGGGTTGCGCCGCTTCATCCGCTCTTTGGGGATCGTCCAAAGCGCCTGACTAAAATTGACCTCGCTCCACGTTGCGTTGGTCAGTTCGCTCTTTCGGACCATCGTCAGCAAAAGCAGCTTGGCTGCGGCCCGGATCGAGGGGGTGGTGCCGATGCGTTCGATGTACTGATACATCAGGCCGATCTCTTCAGGCGTCAGAGCACGATCCCTTGGCTCAAATTTTGCTATGCTGGTCGGGCGAACCAGTTCAGCCGGATTTTCGACCTTTTGTCCCCGTTCGATAGCCCACCGGTAGACTTGAAACATCACCTCTCGGGCATGCACCGCAGTCGCCGGAGCACCACGTTCGACGATGGCATCGGTTAGTGCCCGCAGGTCCTCGTGAGTGATTTCGACAAGCTTCTGGCTGGCGAATTTGGGCTTGAGCTCCCGCTCGTAGACGGATTTGCGCATATCACGGGTGGAGTCCGCCATCTGATATCCGCGCAGCCACTTCTCAGCCCACGCTCCGAACGTCTCCACGCCCTTGATCCGGGCCTTGTCGCGCGCCTTCTCCTTGGCCGGTGACTTTCCGGCGGCGACCAGCTTTTTAGCCTCTCCCAGCTGCTCACGAGCTTCGGCGAGGGTGATGCCTCCAACGCCATACCGCCCGAAGGTAAGAGTCTCCTGCCTGCCGTGGATCGCATAGTTATATCGGAACGAGATGCTGCCACCAGGCGTCACCGCGACGTACAACCCATCGCGGTCATTCACCTTGTAAAGCTTGTCCGTCGGCTTGAGGTTGCGCAGTTTGGTATCGGTCAGCATCGGTTCATGGCACTCCAAACAGCGATACCATGATCAAAAACCACCGAAATAACCGGATAAAATCCTTATTATTCATGCAGTTGTTAAATTTCGATACCATGACACTCATAGAATGCCTGACATGGTATCAACAAAAATCATGGCATCAGACTTCAGTCAGAGCCACGCACTATGCCATAAAAAATACCTGCTTGGCGATACCGTTTGGTGCCAGACAATGCCGGGCCAAAAAACAAAAAAGCCCGCATTTCTGCGGGCTTTAAGGCACTTCCATGCCGAGTGGTGCCATTCTATGCCAGACGCAGGATCATTCCCACTCAATCGTGCCAGGGGGCTTGGACGTAATGTCATATGTTACGCGGTTGATGCCGCGCACTTCGTTAACAATCCGGCCCGCAACCTTGGTCAGGAAGCTCATGTCAAACGGATAAACATCTGCCGTCATGCCGTCCGTGCTGGTGACCGCACGCAGCGCACAGGCCTGATCGTAGGTGCGGCCATCGCCCATAACACCAACAGTGCGCACCGGCAGCAGCACCGCAAACGCCTGCCAGATGGCATCATACAGACCAGCAGCCCGGATTTCTTCCAGAAAAACGGTGTCTACCTTACGCAGCAGATCCAGCTTTTCACGCGTGATGTTACCGGGAATACGAATAGCCAGCCCCGGACCGGGGAACGGGTGCCGCCCGACAATAACCTCGGGAATGCCCAGTTCACGCCCCAGATCACGCACCTCGTCCTTGAACAGTTCACGCAAGGGTTCAACAAGCTGCATGTTCATGCGGTCTGGCAGACCACCCACATTATGGTGGGATTTAATGGTAACCGATGGGCCGCCGGTAAAGCTCACACTCTCAATAACATCGGGGTAGAGCGTGCCTTGCGCCAGAAACTGCGCGCCACCAAGCTTGATCGCCTCTTCCTCGAACACTTCCACAAACAGCCGACCAATGGTCTTGCGCTTGATTTCGGGGTCCGTCACGCCATCAAGCGCTGAGAGGAAAATATCGGATGCATCGCGGTGGATCAGCTGGATGTTAAACTGGCCACGGAAGGTTTTAATAACATCTTCCGCCTCCCCTGCACGCAGCATGCCGTGATCGACAAAGATGCAGGTCAACTGCTCGCCAATGGCCTCGTGGATCAGCACGGCAGCAACCGAGGAGTCCACCCCGCCGGA
This sequence comes from Acetobacter sp., assembly GCA_047719095.1. Classification (GTDB taxonomy): domain Bacteria; phylum Pseudomonadota; class Alphaproteobacteria; order Acetobacterales; family Acetobacteraceae; genus Acetobacter. The sequence continues at coordinate 9,661 of JBDNSL010000034.1, read as the reverse complement.
CAGACCACAGATAACCTTGCCAGAACCAACCTGTGCACGGATACGGGCAATTTCCATTTCGCGGAAACCCGCCATGGTCCATGACCCCGAGCACCCGGCAACATTATGCGTAAAGTTCTGCAACAGGGCTGCACCGTGGGGCGTATGTACGACCTCGGGGTGGAACTGCACGCCATAAAGGCGGCGTCCTTCATCTGCGATCACCGCAAAGGGGGCGCCCTGACTGACCGCTACCGTCCGGAACCCCGGCGGCAAGGATACCACGCGGTCGCCATGGCTCATCCAGACCTGTTCGCGCCCGCCACGTGCCCATGCACCACGGAACAGGGCGCAGTCTTCCACAATATCCACAAAGGCGCGGCCAAACTCACGGTGGTCGCCACTTTCGACCTCACCACCGAGCTGTTTGCACATGGCCTGCTGGCCATAGCAGATGCCCAGCACGGGGACTGCCATCTCAAACACGACATCGGGAATTGTGGGCGCGTCCGGGCCGTTCACACTTGCCGGGCCACCAGAGAGGATAATGCCGCGCGGAGCAAAGGAGCGTATTTTTTCAACGTCCGCCGTAAAGGGCCATATTTCGCAATATACGCCACTTTCGCGCACACGGCGGGCAATCAGCTGCGTGACCTGACTACCAAAATCCAGAATCAGAATACGGTCATGGTGCAAGGCTTCATCCAGGACAACGGGTGAAGCGGGCTGAGCGGCATCGGACATGGGTCTGGGTTCTTTCTGGTCTGCGTCTGGGTTGGCTTTCTTGTGTCGTGGCGACAAAACACACTCTAAGGGCCCACCACTTAAGTAAGTATGACAGCGGGATATAATGCCATGCGGCGGCCTCGTCACCCTATAAAACCAGAATACGACGGGAAACTGTTTTTGGCACAGTCTTGCCACAAGCACTTTATCATCCCAGATGAGAACAAACGCCACAGGAGAGCGAACCATGAAAGAAAGACACTTGCGGTTGCGGGTATTATGCGCCCTGCTGGGCATGGGGTGGGCGGGCCTTGCCTCCACCACTGCGGCGCAGGCCGCAACCTCTGCCGCCAATGACCCGTACGGAGACTGGACGGGTGTGCTGGTCGCCGACAAAGGCCGGGACTGCCCGACCGAGGGCCTGTCCTTTATGCAGATCGAACCGACGAAAATGATTTTTGTGCCTGAAACCGGCAATCTGATCCTGCACGGTGTCCCCAACAAGGAGCGCCAGCATTACCATGCCCAGCTTATTTTGCAGGACGCCCGAAAACAGCCCCTACCCATGGTTTTTGAAGCACACCCCATGGATGACACGTTTGAGGGCGTTTATGGCACGCCAACATGCCGTGCACACATTACGCTCCGCCGCCCAGAAAACCACGAGATGAACAACTTTTTGGGGCGGCATTAGAAAAAAATTCAAAAAAAGAGAATTTAGGGGTTGCCGGCATCAGGATGCTCGGCTAAATACCCCCTCACGGCGCACCCGTAGCTCAACTGGATAGAGCACCAGACTACGAATCTGGGGGTTAGAGGTTCGAGTCCTCTCGGGTGCACCACATTTTCCCTAGCATAAAATAACTGCCCATTACAAAGTTATATTTGTAATTTGCTCTCTGGTTCTCCCGCAGTCGGGTGCGCCAAATGGTTTTATGCGTGAGCAATCAACGCCATAGCGTTAAGTGCCCCCCCCCCCCCATATCCAGCCTGCCATAAGCCTAACTGCGAATCTGCTTATCGCATGGCTGCGTCTTTTCTTCAGTCGGGAGGAAAAGACCATTCATATATAAATTGTATAATTTACGGCGGTTTATTCCCGTAAAACCCAAATATAGTTTCCTCTATTCTACCAAATTTTATATTTACTCCTTAGATATTTATGGATAAATCTACCAAACAGCAGAACAGCAAGAAGTGTTTCAATACACTTCTGTATCATGACGATTTATATTTTTAGGATCATATGCGAATTATGGCGTCCAGATTATCTTGCTTTCATACAGCCCTGTCCGCGTTCAGCCTGACATCCCTTATGGTGCTGACATCCTGCTCCAGTGGTGGCGAGGGCAAGACCGAACCCGTGAACATGTCGCAGTTCAAGGAAGGCAGTGACCGCTTTTCCGTCATGAGCAGCGTTGGTCAGCCAGAAGGCAGCGTTACGCACGAAGGCCGCCACTGCGATATTTACAAACTCTATACCAGCGGTCTTGGGTCGGGCGGTAAAGCAGCCATGACTGCGGCCGAAGTTTTGACCGGCATTGGCACACTGGGGCTGGCCGAAGCCATTTGGGCACCGGTCAAGGCGGGGTCAAAACCCAATATTCATACTGTTCTGTTCTGTTACGCCCAGAACGAACAGCTTGTGGATATTTACGACAAGAACCCCACCAACTCGTCCCAGCCATCGCACCGTATTGTTAATGCCACACTGTATGCCCAACCCGTTATTGTGCAAAACGGGAACAGCACACAGGCCAATACTGTCCAGATTATTCCCAACGCAATTTCTGCAACCATTACGCAGCCTGCCACCGCGACCGGGCAGACAGGCACGGGTGAACCGGCCCCCATTCGGGCAGAACCCACTGCTGCCACAGGCGTGCTGCCCACAGGCGTACAGGTCGATCATGTTGTGACCGACCCCGTGACAGGCCAGCAGACCATTTTTGAAAAAGCCGCACAGCCCAAACAAAGTGCGAGTGCTGGCAATATTTCGCTCGACAGTGTGTCTCAGGAAGCCACAAACGGGCTTAATCAGATCAAGACAGGCCGCGCCATTATCAACCCGGACGCCACGGCGGATGACCTGAACAGTATCAGCAGCCAAAAAGCCATAGCTGCAAATCAGGCAGCCATAGGGCAGGCAGCACAAGTGCCCTCCGCGCCACAGAATGCAGCACCTGCGGCCACAACCCCGTAACCCGCAGCCTTTTTAACAGACACAAAGCCCCGGAATCCTGCGCAGGATTCCGGAGCTTTTGTTTTAATGTGCCTGTTTATTGCGCCACTGGCGAACACATGGGCTGTACGGGTTGGCCATTCATAACGGCTTTTGTAAAGGCCGCTGAATCCACCATGGATGCCAGAACAGCCTGAGAATGGTCCTGCCCTTTATACAGATGCGCCTGCACAACGGTTCCAGCCTTGCAGGCGTCGTGGACCAGCATAAGCTGGCCTTGGGGGGCTACGTCCCTGTCTGTTGTGCCAATACCAACAAAAAGTGGCACATCCAGCTTAAGGGTGGGGAACGCCATACCCTTGAATGCCGGAGCCAGAGCCTGCGGCAAAGTTGGCTCAAACGCGTTGGCACGGGTTAGCCCCTCGGCCTTGATCCGCTCCATGAGCGGGCGGGCACAGATTTCCGATGCGGCATGGAACTCCGGCATGGCCCGCTCCGTAAAGGCCTGCTCCGGGGTGAAGGCCGGGTTCAACCCGGCCTCGGACGCCCCGATCAGCAGGGCATAGGCCACAACGGGGTCTATGCCACTGGCACTATTTTGCGGTTTGGCATGTAATACGGCTTTAATCACTTCAGGCGACATATAGGGAATGCCCGTGGCCACAACACCACGCACATGCAATGCCGGAGCATAGGCAGGCGCGTAGGCCTCAGACGCAAAGGCCGCCCCCGCCCCCTGAGACTGCCCCACAATCATGATGTTATTGCTCAGGTCCGGCAGGCCAGCCAGTGCTGCGCGTACGCCATCGAGCACACTATATGCCTCCGTCCGGGCATTCAGGTACGGGTGTGTGCCATCACTCCCCAAGCCCTGATAATCCGTGGCGACAATAGCAAAGCCCCGGCGCAGCCATTCGCCCAGATAAGCCTGATCCCGCGGGGAGCGCGGATTGCGCGATGGAGCGCAGCTATCGGCAATACCTACAGTACCATGCGCCCATGCAACAACAGGCCACCCACCCGCAGGCGCTGGTCCGGCTGGGTAAATGACAACACCAGTGACCGGCACCAGCCCTACGCCAGAAACCCCATTGGTGGACAGATACTGGATAGCAAAGGACGGCCCACTCCCCTTAACCCCCAGATCGGCCGCAAGGGGCTGATGCTGCGTTAAAGTGCCTGATACCTGAACAGGGGTGGGCGGTGCAGGCTGACGGGGTGTCTGGCAGGCTGCCAGCGCAAGGAGAGAAACAGCGGCAGCAAGGTGCTGTACGAACTTCATGGAATACCCCTTATACGGGGCCTATCCGCCCCACATTGCAAAAAACGGGCAGAGCTTTGTGTATTCCGCCAATTTTATGGGGCAGATTTCCATTATCCCGCTCTGGATGCAAGGACACAAAAAACCAAACACCCCATCTCGCCAGCCCCTGTTACCGGGCTTGGGTTACCCGCCACACCGTGTTGCCCACATCGTCCGCAACTAACAAGGCACCTGTCTGGTCTATGGCAACACCCACGGGCCGACCATGCACATGCTCCTCATCAGGGGTTAAAAATCCTGTCAGCACGTCTTGTGGCAGGCCATCGGGCTTACCGCCGGAAAAAGGAATGTAGAGAACCCTGTACCCACTTTTTGGCCGCCTGTTCCACGACCCGTGCTGCCCCACCACTACGCCATGCTGCATGGACTGGGGCAAAAGCCGTGCAGTATCTGTAAATACCAGCCCAAGGGATGCGGTGTGTGGGCCAAGCGCATAGTCTGGCACCAGGGCACTTGCCACCAGATCGGGGCGGGGGGGCTGGACCCGCTTGTCCACATGCTGGCCGTAGTAGCTATAGGGCCAGCCGTAAAAACCGCCTTCACGGACCGATGTCATGTAATCGGGCACAAGGTCACTGCCAATTTCGTCACGCTCATTGACCGCAACCCATAAAGCGCCAGTCTGTGGTGCCCACGCCATGCCATTGGGGTTACGCAAACCTGTTGCATACGGCGTTAGTTTTGATGTTTGCAGGTCAAGCCTGTCTATGCGTGCGCGCCCTTCCTCCGCCGCCATGCCGTGCTCGGCCACATTACTGTTGGACCCCACGGTTACGTACAGGAACCGTCCATCGGGGCTGGCCAGAATGTTTTTGGTCCAGTGGTGGTTATACCCTGCGGGCAGATCAGCCACTTTTACGGGCTGCGCGGTTATATGCGTATCCCCCTCGTGGTAGGGAAACTTTACAATAGCGTCGGCATTGGCCACGTAAAGATCATTCCCGACCAGCGCCATGCCAAAGGGGGAGTGCAGGTTGTCCAGCAGGACCGTTTGCAGGGTTGCCGCCCCTTTACCATTTTCATCGCGCAGCAGAACAATCCTGTCCGGGCTGGGGCCACCGGCACCAACAGCCCCCATGACAAAAGCGGCAATACGGTTCTTGAATGTTTGGATATCCGTACCCGGAGACGTGCTCTGGGCCACCAGCACATCCCCATTGGACAGGGTATATAACCAGCGCGGATGATCAAGATTGGTGGCAAAGGCCGTAACACCCAGCCCTGCCGCAGGCGTTGGGTGCTCGCCATTTTTCCAGCCTATCGGGCGGGCTATGTTGACCGTGGGAAAAGGCCGCGCAGTAGGCGTGGGCAATACGGGAACAGGTCCCATACCCTGCTCAACGCCAAGGCGCGCACGCTCTGTGCGGGAGAACTGCACAGCACCCCCCGCCACAACGGCTGCCACCACAAGCACACCGCCTGCCAACCAGATGTTTCGACTGCCCATTACCCCACCTCCATAACACACACCACAACACGATCGGCCCAAACCATAACGCCGCATTCCTGCCCAGGTTTGCACAGCAAAAACCATACTGGCAGGCAGCCCTACCAGACCGCCCCCGTGCCATAACACGAAATTTTATTGCACCTTCCCACAAGAGCACGCGTTACTTCAAACGCTCTCCTCGTCACGAGAGAGGCATAACGCCTTGCTTTGAGAACACTCATGTTCATACAGCCTCTTGCTCCTGTGGGTCATAGCCTGCTGCTTTCATTTATTGTGGCCGCCTGCCCCATACTTGTTACCTTGTTCATGATGGGGGTTTTGCGCCGCCCTGCGTGGCAGTCCTCCCTTGGGGGGCTGCTTGTGGGGCTGGTAATTGCCACCAGCCTGTGGGGCCTGCCCGTACGGCTGGCTGCGGCCAGTATTGCCAATGGTGTGGTTTTTTCGCTCCTGCCGGTGATGTGGATTGCTCTTTGCGCCCTGCTTTTGTTCAATGTGGCCGTCCATAATGGCCGCTTTGACGCCTTCAGGGGCTGGATTATCCGGCATGTACCCAATGACCGACGCATTATCTTAATTGTGCTGGGCTTTTGCTTTAGTGCCGCACTCGAAGGTGTGGCCGGGTTTGGCACCCCTGTTGCCATTACAAGTGCGCTGCTGATCCTGCTTGGCTTTCCAGCGCTTGACGCCCTGACCTACGTGCTGATCTTTAATTCCGCCCCTGTGGCGTTTGGTGGGCTGGGCATTCCCGTTACCGTGCTGGGCTCCATTACCGGGCTACCGCCCGATGTGCTGGGGGCCACAATAGGCCGCCAGCTTACACCCTTTGCCTGCCTTATTCCGTTTTATGTTATGGCGCTGTACGGCGGCTGGCGCTCCGTGCGCCAGACATGGCCTATTCTGCTTGTAGCAGGTGGAAGCTTTGCCCTGACATTGCTGGTGGTGTCCGGTGCGGGCCTGTACAGCCTGAGCAATGTGCTGTCCTCAAGCGTATCCCTCGTGGCCAGTATTGTGTTCTTGCGGGTGTGGCAGCCAGAGCCCGACCCGGACTACGCCATAGACCTGAGCCAGATAGACCAGAAGAACCACACAAAAGCCGCCCCCGTGCCACTGTGGCAGGGTTGGATACCGTGGGTTACAGTTATTGTTGTGGTCATTGCATGGGACTCACTGCACATTGCCCGCATTGGCGCACTGCCCATACACTGGCCGGGGCTGGACAATGCTGTTTTCATCTCGCTGTATAAATCGGTTTACGCTGCGGTTTGGAAGTTTGAACCCCTTGGCACGGGCACAGCCATTCTGGTGTCCGCCATTCTCAGTGCTGTCTTTACGCGCACAACACTGGGCCAGTTTAGTGCGGCCATTGCCACAACCCTGCGGCAGGCGTGGCTGGCGGTTGTGACCGTAGCACTTACCATTGGTCTGGCGTTTTTGATGAACTATTCGGGCATGACCTACACGCTGGGTTATGCCGTGTCCTCCACGGGCATGTTTTTCCCGCTCATATCGGTCTTTCTAGGCTGGATCGCGGTCTTTCTTACGGGGAGTGACACATCGGGCAATGCGTTGTTTGGCAACCTTCAGGTTGCCGCAGCCCACCAGCTCTCCCTTGACCCGGTTTTGTTTGCCTCGGCCAATTCGTCCGGCGGGGTCATGGGTAAAATGATCTCACCCCAGAACATTACCACCGGTGTGTCTGTGACATCGCTCAAGGGGCAGGAAGGCGTTGTGCTGGCCCGTACGTTCAAACACAGCCTGTTCCTGACCTTCTGCATGGGTGTGCTGGTGGTTATCCAGCAGTTTGTCCTGCGTTAGCCGCCAAGGCCCGGCCCCCCACAACACATGTGTGGGGGGCCGGGAGCCGCTGTACGCTCAGGTGCCCGCAACAGGCTGGAGGATATGCACCTGCAAGGGCGCATCAAGCTTGCCCTCAAGGGTTGCCGCCAGTTTTTTAAAGTGCGGTGTTTCCATATGGTCAGCCAGAGCCTGCCGGCTTGCCCAACGCTCAATAAAAATCAGTGTCTGCGGGTCGTCCAGATCGCGGTTGGGCACATACTGGTGGTTCGTAGCCTCCGCGCGGGAGGGGGCAACACAGGCAGCCATGGCCTGTGCCACGTTTTCCTCGCAACCAACCTTGGTCTTGAGAATGGCAACAACCGTAATTTCATCACTCATGGGTAGAACCTTTTATCTTCCAGAACAGGGGCAATACCGGGCATGATAGAAAAATGATGCCCGCCTGACTACCAACCCATTGCCTGTTTTTGCATGCTCAGGCGGCTTGCTGTGCATTTGCTGGCTTGGAGGGAGCAGGTACGCCCTTTATAGTCTCCCCAAGACCCACCCTGCCGGTGGGCCGGTTCCTGAACAGACCTTACTGGCATTCAGGCCGCCCGACCACTGGCCCCTCACGCACCGGATTGACCACTCCATGCTTCCTGTTCTGATGTTTCCACAGTTCGACCCGGTGCTGGTGCATTTCGGGCCATTGGCCATTCGCTGGTATGCGTTATCGTACATTCTGGGCATTGTGCTGGGCACCCTGCTACTGCGCAAACTGCTTGTTGTGCCCCCACGCGCAGGCACAACAGAACTGGCGGACGACTTTTTAACATGGGTGACCATTGGCGTGCTTATGGGGGGGCGGCTTGGCTATGTGCTGTTCTACCAGCCCAGCTATTACTTCAGCCATCCGGTTTCCATACTGGAAGTGTGGCATGGTGGCATGTCCTTCCATGGTGGCGCGCTGGGGGTTATTGCCGCCATGGTGCTGTTTACGTGGCGGTATAAACTCAACTTTCTGGCCTTTGCGGACCGTGTGACCGTGGCCGTGCCGATCGGGCTGGGGCTTGGCCGTCTGGCCAACTTCATCAACGGGGAACTCTGGGGGCGTGAAGCCCCGGCCAGCCTGCCGTGGGCCATGATTTTTCCTACAGGGGGGCCTATCCCGCGCCACCCTTCCCAGCTTTACGAAAGCCTGACCGAAGGGCTTTTGCTGTTCCTTATCCTGTATACGGCCTCGCGCAGGCTGAGTGTGCGTGAGCGCCCCGGTTATCTGGCTGGCATTTTCCTTGCAGGCTATGGCTGCGCGCGGTCCTTTTGCGAGTTCTTCCGCGAACCGGATTCCTTTTTGGGTTATCTGCCCGGCGGCATTACCATGGGCCAGCTCCTGTGCCTTCCCATGCTGGTTGCGGGCATTCTTCTGATCGTAAACGCCCGCCGCCAGCCCATTTACGTCGGTCTGCCCGACCTGCACGATCAACCCGCTGAAAAAAACTGAACGGACCTATGGTACCACACATCTACCACGCAGAGCGACTTGACCACTTCATGGCGCGGGTAAACGCCCAGTATTATGCCGAAACACCGTTCCTGTCGGACTTTATTACCGCACCGGAAATTTCTCAGGTTTTTGGCGAACTGCTTGGCGCATGGGCCATTACGGTCTGGCAGAGCATGGGCAGCCCCCCCAAACTGATTCTGGCCGAGGCCGGGCCGGGCCGGGGCACGCTCATGGCCGATGCCTTGCGTGTTATTCTTCGTCAGGCCCCCACCATGGCGCAGGCCCTGACTGTGCATCTGGTTGAAACATCACCACGGCTGCGTCAGGTTCAGGCCGAAATTCTGCACCCCTACACTCAGCCCGTCTGGCACAAACATGTGGAGGACATACCCGCAGGCCCCATGATCCTGCTGGCAAACGAATTTCTGGACGCACTCCCCGTCCGCCAGTTTATCCAGACCGGTACCGGCTGGCATGAGCACTATGTGGCCAACAAAACGCTGGAACTGATCTCCTGCGCAGCACCCACCCTGCCCGATAGCCGCATACTCGAACCTAATACCGTTGTAGAAGTGTGCGAGCAGGCCCAGCATATCGTGCGCGGTCTTGCCCACAGGTTCAGCCATTCCCCCGGTGCGGCCCTGTTTATTGATTATGGGCATGACACAAGCTCAACCGGTGACTCCCTACAGGCCCTGCGCCACGCCCGACCCACCC
>JBDNSL010000033.1:0-24412 GCA_047719095.1 Acetobacter sp. | reverse complement strand
CCTCCCCAACGCAAAACCCGCCCGCCGACACAAACGCTGTTGTCTGGAAAGATTTTCCCGAAGCCGCACTGCTTAATCTGGTGACAACAGAAATCGTGCGCAATTTTCCGCGCCCCTTACAAGATGACAACAGGCGCGTGCATGCCCCCACATTATTTGCCGCACTGGGGAGTGTGTGCGGGTTTACCACTCAGGCCAGCCTGTCCGCACTCATGGATGCCGGCACCAGACCCGAGCAGGACATGATGGCCCACACACTGGCGGGGGGCCGCACATTTTTGTTTGGGGAGCAGCTCAACCAGTTTTTAATGCACGGAGACCCCAGCGTGCATAATCCGGGTTTATGGCCCTGCCTGAGCAGCCCTGCCCTACAGAATGGCCGTACAGCACAGGACTTTCCAGACCTGAACGCACAATTCGCATCCGTATCCAGCCGTCTGGGCACTGCGGAAGAGGGCGTACCTGATGTTGCCGCCGCTTTTCGTCCACTGATCGCAACAGAAGACCTGCGCGAGGCAATGTGGGTTTATATGGAACCCATTTTTTTACAAAACTATCCCGACAAACCCGGCCCCCATGGCCCGCTGCCCAAGCCCCTGTGGAGTGCGGCCATGAACGTGGCGGCAGGCATGCTGTTCGCAACACTGCTGCCTGCCATGGACACACGCACAGCCATGGAAATTCTTTTGCAATCAGCTATTTTTGGTTCAAAAATTATAGAAAACTGAACCTCTGAACCAAAACCACGAACCCGTTCAGCCCGCCAGTTGGCCTGTTTTGCCAGCCTTGCGGGCCTTGCGGCGTGCAAGGCGTTCCTTCATGGCCATCCGTTCATAACGAATTCTTTGGCGCACCCAGTTCAGAATACCAGAAGACATCAGCACCATAATCCCGACAAATGTCCAGCTATCCAGCGGTTGACGGAACACAAGGTAGCTGAGCGCCACCCCCCACACCATCTGGCTATATTGCGGCAGAGCCACACGGTTGGCTGGCGCACGGGCCGTTGCCATCATCATCATCAACTGGCCCAAAGCCGCCAAAAACCCGTAACCGAACAGATAGATCCATGCCACCATGGTTGCAGGCCATTGTGCATGCAGTCCCATCAGCACCCCATTGCCGACCAGTGGCCCGATCAGGCTGGAGCCAAACAGGGACAGACGCGTGCGTTCCTTGTCCGCCAACCGGTAGGCAATAACGCTGCCTGCATTGGCAAAAGCTGCAATAAGGGCACACAGGTGCCCCCAGTGCAGTGCTCGAAAGCCGGGACGCAAAACAATAAGAACCCCGACAAACCCCAACACAACCGCCAGCCATGCCCAGAATGTCACTTTCTCTTTCAGCAACATAACGGACAGAATTGTTACAAAAAGCGGCATCAGAAACATAAGCGAAAACGCTTCGGGCATGGGAAGCAGCATAAAGGCTTCCACACTCGCAGCTGTAGCGGCAAAAACGCATCCCGCGCGCAAAAGCCACATACCCCACTGTTGCGGGCGGACAATATCCAGATAGGACTCACCGGGTCTGCGGATAAACGGCAGAATGAGAAAACCAAACAGCCCACCCGAAAACGCAACTTCAAATGGGTCTAGCTGGCCTGCCAGCAGTTTGGAAAATGCGTCACTGACAGAAAAAGACGCATACGCCCCAAAAGCCAACGCCATACCGGAAAAAAGAGTCTTGGTGTCCATTGAAGCCGCTATATCTGTGAGAAAAGTCCTGAATTCAGGATAGTATTTGGTAGCAATAAGGGCGGGTTCGCACAAAGTAAAACGTATTTTTTTGTTTTGTATTTCTGGTATCAGGTTTTTCAATCAATCCCGCTTTATGCACCTGCGACACCACCTGAACAAAAACATGCGAACCGATACACTCTACGTCAGTTGGGAATCAGGGGTGTCATCCGCAAGATGCCCTGCCAGAAACCACCATTTTTCGCGTGTCTTTTTATTATGCTTGGCATGATACATCGCCATATCAGCACATTTTAACAACTGCTCGGCAGCCGCCCCATCCTGCGGATAAAGCGCCAGACCCAGCGTCATGCCCACCATGGCGGATGCCGATGCGGTTACCGCAAAAGAGTCCTCGACCGCTGCATGCATGGTATTAAGCACGACTTCCACCTGCTCGGTTGCCTGAGCTGTTGTTAGGCCCTCAAAAACAACAACAAACTCGTCCCCACCAAGTCTGGCCACGTAATCGGTCTGGCGTAATAGCGCCTGCACACGCTGGCCAAGCTGCTGCAACAGCTTGTCTCCGGCTTCATGCCCATATGTGTCATTCACCTGTTTGAACCCGTCCAGATCAATCAGACCGACCCCCACCCCGGTTCCATTACGCTGGGCACGCGCAAGAGCCTGCGGCAGATATTCCGCAAGTGCCAGACGGTTGGGCAGGCCTGTCAGCACATCATGCCGGGCCCGCTGGGCCTCCTGCTCCTGCAAGCATTCAATACGCTGCTTCACATCAAGCTTGTCCAAAGCATGCCCCAGAAGGCTGGCAACACGTTTGCACAGGGCAATGCTGTGCTCATCAAACACCTGAGCCTGAGGGGAAGCAAAGGTCATGACGGCCCATATCCGGTCGCCCCGCCAGATGGGTGTGGACAAAACCGCACGCCAGTTGTTGGTCTGGATAAAGCCAAAACAGGGGTTGCTGGCCTGCTCGGTCAACTCATCATTACTGTAAACGAGTTCTTTTTCTTTCCATGCCCGCATGAAAACAAGGGGCTGAACCCGTGAGCAATAGTCGTCCAGACAGGCGTTAACCTGCTCTATGCCTTCCGTGCCCACGCCTGCACGGGCCAACACCTCAAGCTGCCCTGCCGCATCCACCCGGCCAATCCAGACAGCATGGAACAGCGTATCCCGCACAAGGTCCGAGCAGGTGCGGCCACACATATCCTGTTCATCTGTTGCCAGCAGCACCGCATCGGCCGCATTAACCAGTGCGTGATACAGCCGCATTGCCACATCCCGGCTGGTAACATCCTCCAGCGTCCAGACAGAAATATCATTATGCACATCGGATAACTGCACGCCTGAACAATCAGCAATCAAAATCTGCCCATCGGAACGGGCAAGGCGCACACCGGCTATCCGCACCTCGCGCTTTTGCGCAAGCTGCTCATAACATTCTGCAATACGTTTAAATTCTTTCTGATCCGCATAAAGAATTTCTGTAGACTTCCCCACCAACGCATCAGATGGCACACCCAGCATATGGGTAGCATAGGAGTTTGTCATCTGAACAAGTCTGTTTTTAACAAGAAGAATTCCAACAACGGAATTATCCAGCAAAGCCACTCTCAACTGCTGATTATAAATCCTGTCCAGACCCATGGAAATGTTAATACAGACTTCTTTGAGCAGAATTTGAAGCTGATCATCAAAAATATCAGCTTTTTCATGATACACACTAAATACAGCCCAGACTTTACCATCCCTATAGATCGGGAGTGCTGTATTGGACCGCAACCCCAGCCTAAGCGCCTGATCTTTCCATGGGGCAAGTGCCGCATTTTCCAAAAATGATGCGTTGAAAATGGGCACCCCTTTGCGCCAGACTTGGCCAATAGTGCCCCGACCCTCTGGCACATCCGCGCGGGCAGAAATAACAACGTTATTCATGTAGGCCGATGCACCACTAATGGCCAGAAACTGAAAACGCTGTGTTTCATCCGGTCGGGCGATCAAGGCAATTTTAAAATGGGCATACTGTATGGCCATATCGCAGATTTCCTGCAAAAGACCTGCTTCATTGTCAGCCTGACTGGCACACTGGCTGGCCTGCGCCATAAACATGTTAAAATCTGTCAATCTGCGCAGGCGCACCATTTGCTCACGGTCACGCCGACGAATTAAAAATTCTCCCGCGATCACAAGCAAAGCAAGGATCAGTGCTTCAGCACTCCAGCGCGCTGGCGCCTGCTGGCTATAGCTCCGCCACACACGTGCGGGAGAGACCAAAATCTGCACCACAAACGGATAGCCCGGAACGGGAGCCTGCGCGACCATTTCCGGCTTTACAGATAATAGCGGATGAACCTGTACCTGCATGTGCAAAAGATGGGTAAGAGATTGCCCGTTACGGGTGTCTATCACCGTAAAGTCCCACTTCCTGTAATCTGGGGGAAGTTCCTGCTCATCCAAAAAACGGTTGAGGCGATACGGAGACCCTAGAAAATACCCCGAACCACCACTCTCTTTTTCGCGCACACGCATTGGAAGAACGACAGTGCCCAAACTCTCGGAATAATGCACAGGCCCCAGAAAATGATTGGGCATTTTGGGAACGGAAGAAAAATCCCTTAGTGGTTCAGCCTGCGTTTTTTTCTGGTCCGAAGTTGACCATTGAATACTTTCCCCGTCTGCCCCCAAAACATTGAAAGTTGTATAGGACGGGCGAGAAAGCAGGTAATGACGGAGCAGAAGCTCCACTTGGGGAGACAAAGGCACAGGCCTGTCGTCAGAGCCACGCAGTGCGACCAGTGCCATATCAAGCTCTGTAAAGCGCGTATCCAGCCGCTCCATGATCAGATTGGCATAGGCCTGCCCATCCCGGCGAGCCGCTTCATTAACGTCCGCAATGGCATGCTGATATTCATCAAATTCAACTGCGGTGCCGCAGATAGCAACAACCAGAATGGGCAAGACATAATTCATCACCACGCCAGTCCGCTTTCTTACGTTTTGGAAAGCATGAAAAAAAACGGATGGGAAAGATGAAAATGCGCTCACACGGACGACCATATGTTGAATTTTTACAACAAATTAACACGCACTATATACTACAGTATTTTTATGCACTCCATGATTTTCAAAGAACAGATGGAAAATATTTTCCTTTCCAATCCCTGAAAATTTATTCTTTTTATCATGTCTGGCACATGAAAAATGACATTTCTGCAAAATTCAGGTTTTAAATTTTCCTGCCCAACCTGTGTAAAAACCAGATGTGCTCATACCCCGGCTCCCGCCCCTTAATACCTTTGGCAACGGGTTGCCGGTCTATACTTCTGACCTGATAATACCCCGCATAGTAGCGCTCCATATCCTGCGCCATAACGGCAAAGGGGGGGCCGGATAATCGGGTCTGATCATATTCGACACAGACCACAAACTGATCTGCAAAATTGGTAATCTGCATAAGATGGCGCGTATAACGCACAGCCATCTCTTTGGGCAGCGCAACCAGTGCCGCCCGGTCATAAACACTCTGCACCGGCCCAAGCATTTCTGCTGTCAGCGCAAAAATATCTGCGACGAAAATTTTAATATTTTGCCCTTCAAACACCATCACGTCAGCAGAAAGGAAAGATATAACTGGTGTAATCCCCAATTCCGCAAAAAGCTGCTCTACTGCCAGATGGCTTAATTCCACACCTACGACACAATATCTGTTTTTTAAAAACCAGTGTATATCGAGACTTTTACCGCATAGTGGCAAAAAAACACGACTGCCCTGTGGCGGACCAAATTGGCTAAAATAGGCTACCAACCCATTATGAGGGTGAAGCGCATGAAACCCGATTTCATTTCGGTTCCATTTTGCAAGCCAGAAATCCGCTTCCATTTACAAATCTACCCCACCCATTTGAGCATCCATTCTCAAACTCTGCTGGATGCACAAGCCAATAATGATGATAAAAATTTAGTGTTGATGTGGCGCTAACAAGATAACTGCCGTACCCAACAGGCATAAACCCGCCCCAGCAAGGTCCCACAAATCTGGTAGCGTGCCTTCCGCAAGCCACATCCACAACACGGCGACTGTAATATAAATGCCGCCATATGCCGCGTACGCACGCCCGGCCACGGATGTATCGATCAAGGTTAAAAGATAGGCAAACAGCAACAAGGCACAGCACCCCGGCACAAGCCACAAAGGTGTTTTACCCAGACGCAACCACCCCCAGAACGCAAAGCAACCGCCAATTTCAACCATGGCCGCGCTTAAAAAAATCAAACCTGTTTTCATGCTTCCTTGCCGCTAACCATTATGTTGATGCTCCTACAATCCCTTACCCGGATCACTCTTCACCTATGTTTACATAGTATGGTCTGGCGCGGGGAAAACGGCATTAAAATTAACCCATTTAGCGTGACCTAAAATGCGGTAGATCAAAAATGCCGTCATCTCCCACACCAACCGTTCTCATCCCTACAAATATATTTATAAAATGAATGTATCGTCCCCCAATGAGCACTCAGCACACAACGACTCCGCTTCATTTTAAAGTGCACGCCCATGCATGCCATCCCGGCCTTGTCACGCCATTGTGAATTTATGCATCGGAAATTTCCGTCAAAATTTTCTATAAAATATTGTTGTAAAAGAATTTTATTCGGATTTTAATACTTTATTTTACATCATAAACCTATAATGAAACGGTAATATACCACAGAAAACCATAATCATTAAATATATCTCTCATATGCGACTTTAATTGTCTGTATTTAATCAGTTATTTTGATTTTTATTTCTGACTTTAATTGTTTTGTTTTGCATAACAATTTTTCTTTTATTTATATAATTGCAGACATCACAAATAAATTGAACAGAATTTTATTGACTTTACACACCGACATATATTCAAAATTTAAGGGGCATCACACATCAAACTATGTCATATTGTCTGCTGTTCTTTTTATCTGGCATAGTCGTCTTGCGGTCGGCTTCCCTCAGGTTTAGCTTTAAATTCAAAGATTGAGTTCATGCCAGAATTTTCAAACCCGCTGTCATCGCCGCATAGAACCGACACCTTTTATGCCGACATACTTGCGCAGGCGACAGATGGCGTCATTGTTATTGATGACAGGAACCGTATCGTTTTTTTCAATGCCGCTGCCGAGCATTTATGGGGATGCCCGGCCTCCACTGTACTGGGAAGCAACGTCGACATTCTGGTCCCTATTGAACATCGTGCAAACCATAGTGACTATATTGCACACAATCGCAAAACTGGCATTCATCGCATCGTCAACACATCGCGCGAAGTCACATTCATGCGGAGTAATGGTGACTATGTTGCAGCAGAGCTTTCGCTTTCCACCGCACTCCTTGGGCCGGAAAACAAACGCTATTATATGGCTTTTGTAAAAGGCGTTACAGAAGAAGTCCATCGCCGCAAGCTGCTGGAACTTCAGGGGCAGGTTTTTACCTCTCTGGCAGGGTACACAACCATACAGGATGTGGCCGATATGCTCTGCGACAAAGTGGAGGAACTGGTCCCCAATAGTAGCGCGGCACTTCTGCTGATTTCCGGTCAGGGCGAAATTTCCATTCTGTCCGGCAAAAGCCTGCCTGGGAACAAGGTCAACAAGTTGACCAATCTGGTCCTTACCCCGTCTGATCTGGAAGACCTGCGCAAACACCCCCAGCATGCCTGCGCTCTGGTCTGGACCAAAAAGCAAAGCCATGACCAGAACATGGACCTGCACGACTGCTGGGCTGCGGCCATCTGCAATGGTGCAGGAGATTTACTGGGAATTTTTGCGCTTTTTTCGCGCAATAAAGATAAAATAACGGACTGGCCACAAAAAATTGTAACTGGATGCATTCCCTCCTGCGCCACCATTATAGAGCACGAGAGAACACGTGATAAAATAACCCAGTTCAACAATATTGATTCCCTGACCGGCCTTTTAAACCGCACCGCCCTGACAGCTCGCCTTAAGCAGATGGCAACACAGGCCGGGCAAACACCCTTTGCCATTCTTATACTCGATGTGGACCTGTTGCAGGACGTTAACAATGTTATGGGCTATCATAGTGGGGATATTCTCCTCCAGACAATTGCCCGACGCATTGCCTCCCTATGCCGTGGGCACCATCTGGTTGCCCGGCTGGGTGGAGATGACTTTGTTGTTGTCATGCCAGATGCAGACCGGACAAAGGCCTGCAAACTTGCCCATGACCTGAATTGCGTTGCACGCGAACCTATTGAGGTCAAAGGGCGGGATCTGGTGGCGTCGCTGAGTATAGGCATCAGCCTGTACCCCGATGATGGTACGGAAATAGAGGAAATACTCGGCGCATCCGAAATTGCCATGCGGCAGGCCAAAAAACAGGCCCGTGGAAGTTTCCGGTTTTTTGGCAAAGGGGGGAACAGCAGCGTAAGGGAACGCCTTATCATTGGGTCCGCACTGCGTGAGGCTTTGCAAAAAATGCAGCTTCATCTGGTTTACCAACCCCAGATCTGCGCCACAACCGGCACCTTGTGCGGGGTAGAAGCCCTTAGCCGCTGGCAACACCCCTCTCTTGGGTTTATCCCGCCCTCCACGTTTATTCCCATTGCTGAGGAAACAGGGCAGATTGAGGCTATTGGCTTATGGTCTTTGGAAAAATCCTGTGAACAGGTCATAGAATGGGAACGTAACAATGTTTACGTTCCTGTTGTTAGCGTAAACATGTCTGCCGTACATTTGTGCAGTATTGATCTGCCCGAACAGATTTTGTCCACATTGCACAGATACAGGCTGACACCACAACGCCTGACAATAGAAATTACCGAAAGCGTTGCCATGCGGCAGGACCCCGAAACAGCGGCCAACCTGAACGCCATACGCGATATTGGCGTTGGCTTGTCCATGGATGATTTTGGCACGGGGTTTTCCTCCCTCTCCCGTCTCGCGCAACTGCCACTAACAGAAATTAAAATCGACCGAAGCTTTATTGATAATTTTGAAAACAACATCAGCTCTCTGGTTGTTGCTGAAGCGGCAATCAACATTGGCAAGCGGCTTGGCATCAAAGTTGTTACCGAAGGTGTGGAGCATGAAGCTCAGGAAACAAAGCTACAGGAACTGGGGTGCGATATCCTGCAAGGCTATTTTTACAGCAAGCCGCTACTGGCAAAGGATATATCCATCTGGCTGGAGGCCTTTCCCGCCCGGCGGGCAGCCCCCGCACAAGAGTAGCCCCCCCCCTACACGCTGCAATTATGCTTTTTACCCCATGAGGATACCGCCAGCACTCTCTGATCTGGCTCCGCAATAACCGCACTCCATACCCCCAGTTGCACCTTGCCAGACAGAACTCTTCAGCTACCCTAGCAGGCATGACCAGTCATTCGCTTCCGACCCACCCCATTAACGCGCAACCTGTACTGTGTGAAACAGAGCTGGTGGCTGTTTTGTTCAGCATCAGCCGCAATACGCCGCATATTCTCACATTGGACCATGGCCGCTCCTTCCCATCTGGCCCACTTATGGTTGAGCACCGCTCCTTGCAAAAAGGCATGCGGAACTGGGTTGAACGTCAGACCGGGCTTAAACTGGGTCATACTGAACAGCTTTATACTTTTGCAGACCCACTGCACGGGCATGGCCACCAGATCGTCCGGATTTCCTACATGGCATTTATCCGCCAGAACTCCGAACACAGCTTGGCCGAGCGCTCCGTTTACGACTATTTCCCGTGGGAAGACAGGCGCGACCCGGCCACAGCCACCTTGCTGCTCAGCATTGCAGACCGGCTAAAACACTGGGCGGCGAGCAATGCGCACCGCTGGCAAAGATGCGCCACCGTTTTTGGCCTTGATGAGCATGGCTGGAATGATGAACTCAGCCTGCAACGCTATGAACTGCTCTGGGAGGCCGGGCTGGTGCCTGAATCCACTTGGCAAAATACCCCTCTTATGCCGGGCCTGAACATGCACCGCGACTACAGGCGCATTCTGGCCACAGCCCTCTCACGCATGCGGGCAAAAATCCGGTATACACCTGCGGTCTTTGACCTTTTGCCTGCGCAGTTCACGCTCCTGCAACTCCAGCAGGCCATGGAGGCTCTGGCAGGGTGCTTTATGCACAAACAGAACTTCCGCCGCCTTGTCCAGCAACAAAAACTGGTTAGCCGTACCGAGGCATACGACTCCCCCACACAGGGGCGGCCTGCCCAACTCTATCAATTCGCACCACAAACAGCCGAACACTGCTATCTGGCGGGTGCCAAACTGCCTTTGCCTGCCATCTCCTGAAAAAGTGTTTGCTTCTACACTTGCAATTCCTACGCGCTATATATACTCATCAAGAGCATATATAGCGCGGAAAACGGAACACAACCATGTCTGCATCGCTCATGTCCAGCAGGGATCAACTTTACCACCCTGTTGCCCACATTATGCTGCGAGAACAGTGGGAAGCCAGTTATGCGGCGGATATTGAGGCTATTGTACGCCTTAAGCGGGAAAAAAACGCCGTTATCCTTGCCCATAATTACCAGACGCCGGAAATTTTTCATTGTGTCGCGGACATACGCGGCGACAGTCTGGCTCTGGCCCGTGCCGCACAGACCGTAAATGCTTCCACCATGGTAATGGCTGGCGTGCATTTTATGGCCGAAACTGCAAAACTGCTTAACCCGGAAAAAACCGTGCTTATCCCTGATGCAACAGCAGGCTGTTCTTTGGCAGAAGGGATTACGGCAGACAATGTGCGTGAACTTAAAAAACGCTACCCCGGTGTACCAGTTGTCACCTACGTCAACAGTACAGCCGATGTTAAAGCGGAAAGTGATATCTGCTGCACATCGGGCAATGCCCGCCGCATTGTGGAAAGCCTTGGTGTGCCACGCGTTATTATGATCCCTGATGAATTTCTGGCCCGCAACATAGAGGCCGAAACCGGCATTGAAATGTTGACGTGGCCAGCCCATTGCGAAGTGCATGAACGCTTTACCCCGCATGAAATCCAGCAATACCGGCGCCTGCATGAGGGACTAACCGTTATTGCCCACCCCGAATGCCCGCCAGACGTGCTGGCAGCAGCCGACCACGCAGGCTCCACCGCGCAGATGATTGACTTTATTGACCAGAAAAATCCCCAAAAAGTTCTTCTGGTTACTGAATGTTCCATGAGTGACAATCTGGCCGCACTTTATCCGCAAACGCAGTTTGTGCGCCCATGCAACCTGTGCCCACATATGAAGCGGATTACCCTGTCCAATATCCGTCAGGCGTTGGAAACCATGCAGACGGAAGTGACCATACCCGAGCACCTGCAACATCCCGCCCGTATGGCGGTTGAGCGGATGCTGGCAATCTAGCCCACCGGAGCAGCCCCCATGACCCCAAGCCTGTACCTCCCTCCCCTATTGTGGGAACCCATTGTACGCACAGCCCTGATGGAAGACCTGGGTATTGGGGGGGACATTACCACACAGGCACTGGCCAAACCGGGGCAACAGCTGCATGCAGTTTTCCGCACGCGCAAGGATGGTGTTCTGTGTGGGCTTGAAGGTGCCCGGCAGGCGTTTGCCCAACTCGACCCGAGTGTACGCTTCAGCATTCTCAAGCAGGACGGTAGCCATATTAAAAATGGAGAGATTCTGGCAACTGTAGAAGGGAGCGCCACTGCCCTGCTGGCGGGGGAGCGTACGGCACTCAACCTGCTTTCCCACCTGAGCGGCATAGCCACCCATACCCACCATATTGTGCAGGCCGTGGCTGGCACCAAGGCACGCATTGCCTGCACGCGCAAAACCCTGCCGGGCCTGAGAGGGCTGCAAAAATACGCCGTGCGGGCTGGGGGCGGCAGCAGCCACAGACTTCGGCTTGATGATGCCATTCTGATCAAGGACAACCATATTGCCCTGTGCGGAGGCGATATCGGGCAGGCCCTGCATTCTGCCCGCCAGTATGCTGGCCATCTGGTCAAGGTAGAACTGGAGGTGGACACTCTGGAACAGCTAGAACAGGCCCTGTCCTGCGCAGGAGCCGATGTGTACCTGCTGGACAATATGTCCGTGCCACAGCTTGAACAGGCGGTACGCATGATTAACGGACGCGCGCTGGCCGAAGCCTCCGGGGGTATTACGCTCCAGACAGCCCGCCCTATTGCCCTGACAGGGGTGGACGTTCTCTCGCTCGGCTGGCTGACCCATAGCGTACAGGCGCTCGATATCGGACTGGATATAATTAAAAACTAATTTATAAATCTGTTTTTATCTTAACCGATGATCACTCATAACCCTGTAAAACACGCCTAGACTCCCCTAAAAAAGTTGCCTGTATGGGCGCCAGAATGGCCAGAAAAAGGGGAACTCACCCAAGGTTCCCCACTCATTGACACAAATCAATTAGAGCGTGTTAATTTTATCACATTTTATTTTTTGCAATTATACTAACGTTTTTTCTAAAAAATTATCCCAAGACCTCTTTCTGGCATCGGTTTTCACGCCCCAGAAGCATACCTCCCCCCCGTTTATGTTGTTGCTAATGATTCGTATTTACACATATTTCGCAATTGCGAATCATAATCATATACTAACAGGGTGCACATATATGGGTTCCTCTCCTATCCGCCGGTACCTCAACCCAGCCCCTCTGGCCGTGGGTCTGGCCATGAGCTGTAACGCCTTCCCCGCTCTGGCAGATGACACACAACAACCAGCAGACCCCGCCAGACATCAGGCCAAAACAAACGGCACTCCGGGCAAGGCTGACGCCGATAACGCAGCCAGTCTGGCCAATGGCAAGGGAAAAGGCCCCGAAACCATAAAGCAGGCGGATGGTACCGAGGTTGAACAATGGACCGTTGTTGCCTCCCCCATGAACACACTACGGTCCTCCATCGGTTTTAGCCGCATGCAGGATGACGTGCTGCATACACCACAGACAATTAACGTGGTGCCGCAAATTCTGATGCAGCAGCAAAACGTAAAGTCTTTGGATGAAGCCCTTAAAAACGTGCCCGGCATTACCGCCTCGGTCGGTGAGGGCGAGGGCGGCATGTCGGGTGACCAGTTCCTGATCCGTGGCTTTGCCGCACAAAATGATATTTATGAAAATGGATTACGGGACTTTGGTGTTTATACACGAGATAGCTTTGATTATGACCACATAACCGTTATCAAAGGCCCATCCTCACAAGTTTTTGGTAATGGCACAACGGGTGGTGCTATCAACATCACTACAAAAACTCCTTATGCCAGCAACCATATTAACGCCAGCTTTTCTGGTGGAAGTGGCGATTATTACCGTGGCACGTTAGACGTTAATCACAAAATTACAGATACCATTGCTGTTCGCCTGACTGCTATGGGCAATGAAAACAATATGGTCGGGCGTGACTATATTTTCTCGCACCGCTGGGGTATTGCGCCATCCATTATTTTTGGTCTTGGAAAAAAAGTTAACTATACACTGGAATATTTTCATCAGACAGACAACAGAATCCCCGATTATGGTGTGCCTGTCATAACCAAAACAGGGGATAAATATAGCAAACCTGCAACTGAATATGGCGTTAACCGGAACAACTGGTATGGCACCACATATGATCAGGATAATACCTCAACAGATATGCTTACCGGTCGCCTGCAATGGGAGATCAACAAATACGTAACGGTTTATAACGACACACGCGGTGGCCTGTACAGTCGTTATTACTCGGCCTCGCAGGAAGCCTGTGGCAGTGGATGTGCCACCAATTTTTTCTCGTCCAACCCCGCAAGCGCCATGGTTTCACGCAATGGTGGTCTGGGGGGGCCAAATCCTTACCAGCAGGATGACTGGTCTGTTCAGAATGTTGCCTCTGCTGTCGCTAATTTTAACACCGGAAAAATCCGACATCAGATTATTGGCGGCATAGATATTGAACATATTTATGATCGTCGCCGCAACTATGCCTATGGCAGCACACGCCCCAACACCAGCCTGATCAACCCATCCATGTATGTACCCGGCCTTAACCTCTGTACTGCTGGGGGCTGTTCGGTCAACCTGACCAACATGCCCAATGGTGTTGGCAAAAAAGAATGGAAGACAGGCGATGCAACGGATGTAGGGGCCTTCCTTTCCGAACAGGTCTGGTTTGTGCCGTGGTTTTCCGTCAAAGCCGGGTTCCGCTGGGACCACTGGGATAGCCACTACAATGCAACAGGAGGAGACCCCAGCACCGGGGACACACATCTGGGACAGACACAAGATACATTCAATCCAAATGTCAGCCTGATGTACACACCCAATGACCATTCCATGGTTTATTTCAACTGGGCAGAATCCACCACGCCACTTGGCCTGTATGTTGCCAACAGTTCCGAACCCCTGACCCCAAAAAACCAGAGTTTTGCCCCCGAACGCAGCCGTCTTTACGAACTTGGTGCAAAATACTCGGCTTTCCACGACCGGATTGGCTTTACAGCCTCCATTTTCCGGCTGGAAAAAGGCAATTCAATGCTAACAGACCCCAGCACTGGCACCGTAAGCTCCTCGGGGGATACGCAACGCAATCAGGGGATTGAGCTGAGCGTATCTGGCCAGATTCTTAAAAACTGGAACATGATCGCCACCTATGCCCGCTATGACAGCCTGACCACAGGAGGTGCCGCCGCCGATATTGGCAAGCAGGTACAATATGTACCCCGAAATCAGGCGACAG
Organism: Acetobacter sp.; assembly: GCA_047719095.1. Classification (GTDB taxonomy): domain Bacteria; phylum Pseudomonadota; class Alphaproteobacteria; order Acetobacterales; family Acetobacteraceae; genus Acetobacter. Next base: position 10,022 of record JBDNSL010000033.1, on the reverse strand, counting down.
TCTGGAGCACTTATGAAATTGCCCCTAAAAAAGCCTACAACCTCTTGGTTGGCGGTGGCATGACATGGCGTGAAGGTGTGTTTTTGGACACGGCCAACACTGCCCGCGTTCCTGCCAATGTTGAGTTTGATGCTGTTGTGTCACATCACTTTGATGACCACTGGAAAATCAGCATGAATGGCTACAACCTTGCCAACCGCCTGAACTACGGCAACCTGTTCTCCAACCGTGTAACCCCTTCAATCGGGCGGGCTTTCCTGTTCAATCTGGCAGCCTCCTATTAAAGAAAACGGTATCATGATCGGGAAAAACACCTCTTTTCTGAAACGTCTCTTCAGAAAAAAAAGACAGACCACACATAAGGTCTCTCTCCCTTTGCCCGATCATATACAGGCCATCTACCAGAAGGCGGCCAATGGTCACCTTCTGGAACAGGTCCTGTGGGGTAAAATTCTGCTCAACAGTGTTTTTATTCCACCAGACCCGGCACAAGCCTACACGTGGTTCTCCATTGCTGCTCAGGCGGGCTATGGGCCTGCCCACAACATGCTGGGCCGCTGCCACCATTTTGGCTGGGGCACAAACAAGGACTTGCATAAAGCCGCGCAACACTATGCGGCCGCCGCAACCAAGGGCGATAAATGGGGCCGCTACAATCTGGCAATCCTGCATATGCGTGGCCTTGGCATGCCTCAGGACCTGCCAACCGCATTCAGCCTTTTCCAGACTGGCGCACAGGATGGTCATGCCAAATCCATGAACATCATAGCCCGTTTTTACGAAGAGGGCTGGGTAGTGGAAAAAAATCAGGCCCGGGCCGTGGACTGGTACCGCCGCTCCGCTGAAAGTGGAGATTACCGGGGGTGCCACAACCACGCGACCATTCTGGCCGAACAGGGCCAACTCAGTCAGGCACTGGTATGGTGGCAAAAAGCCTTGCCAGAAGCCACATCCGACATTCTGCTTGCCATGAACCGCACATTGGCAGCCTTTGACCACCCAGCAGCCCAGACCCTGCTGCTGGCAACACGCGCACGCCTGCAAACTCTCCCGCACAGGCCTGAACAGACCACAGAGCACCCGGAGTTTGGGCTTTCTGCTTGAGATAAGAGTGCCATCCTCCTAATATGCCCGCTGTAGAAGCACTGGTATTTTGCCAGCCCGCCATGCAATGCTCAAAGGTGCCTGTTAATGGAGTGGTCCGAAGAAATAATCGCCCAGCTTAAGGACCTATGGGCGGAAGGTCTTTCAACGGCGGAAATCGGCAGGCGTCTCTCCATTACCAAGAACGCGGTGGTCGGCAAGGCACACAGGCTGGGCCTACCCCCCCGGCCATCCCCTATCCGCCGCAATGGTAGCAAGCCTAAAACAGCAACAGACAAGCCCGAAGCCCCCACAACGGCTGCGGCCGCACAGGAGGCACCGACCACCCGCACGGCTACAACGGCTCCTTCTGTAGCACCCGTTACGCAGGCACTTGCCCCTGCCACACCGGCACCTGTTGTTGCACCTGCTCCATCCGCCACCGCTACACCCGCGCCGGTTATGGTGGATGATAAAACTGTGCGGAAGGAAAAGGCGGCACCTGTTGCACGCACGCCCACCAAGCCCAAAACGCTCCTACGCAGCATCTCGGACCCTGAGCCGCAAAAACGGCGTGGACCATCATGCTGCTGGCCTATTGGTGACCCCGGCACACCGGGTTTTCATTTTTGTGGGGCAACACCCATACCGGGCAAACCGTATTGCGAAGAGCATGCACAAATTGCCTATGTGCGCCTGCGCGACCGGCGTGACAGCGTAGCCTGAACAAGCCCACCACCCCCATTACCTGATAGCGGCTTTATCCGCCGCCATCAGGTTAACGGGCTTACTACCGAAAAATCAGCCTTCAATTGCCTTGGCTGGCTCAGCGGAGCTGTCCGCTGTTTTGGCGGATGCACTGCCTTCGGACAACATTTCAAGCTGGCCCGTAATCTGGCCGCCATCTTCCACTTTCAGGCGGTGGCAAGCGGCCTTGCCCAGCAGGCGGCCACTGCCACGCACGGTTAGGCCACCACGCGCGGTTAATGCGCCATCTACAGTTCCGGCAATTTCCGCGTTTTCCACTTCCACGCCACCACGGAACAGCCCACCAGGCATGACAACCAGTTCCTTGGCGGTGATCATGCTGGATTCAACCGTGCCTTCCACCACCAGACGTTCTGCGTCCTGCACCGTGCCCTGCACGCTAATACCGCGCCCGACAACCAGCGTCCGCTGCTCCGGCCCTTCCTTTTTAGGCTGGATCTGCGAGGGCAGCCCACGGGTTGCAGCCCCAGGCATGGGCGGAATACCGCCACCAGCAGGAAGAGAGGAACCAGAAGGAAGAGGTACACGACCCATGGGTGAAGTTTCCTTTAAATTATCAGAACGTGATACGGGAGTTCCAGAAACAGAACCCCCCTGAACTCCCGCATTGGGCGAAAGAACAGCGCCAGATGTCCCTGCCGGACGCGCAGAACCCTGCTGAACGGTAGAGGGGGCCTGAGTATTTGGCTGACTCTCTTCAGGCTTACGTCTTTTGAACAAGAAAATCCCCCGCCTTTCTGGCTGCCCATATTCAGGCAGCAGTCCACATTAACAAGCCACCACCAGCACCAACCCGGCTCCCCCAAACATTTTGTATGCAGGCAGCCGTCTGGTAAGCAGCGCATGTTGCTTAAGCCTTACTGTTGCCCTTTTTGTGGCAGCGCGCTAGCCAAACAACCACACAGATCATTTTTTCAGGAAAAAATTTTACCGTCATGACCGATCAGGACACACAATACGATATTCTCGGTATTGGTAACGCCATCACCGATATTCTTGCCCGCACGGATGCGGCATTCCTGCAAAGTCAGGGGCTAACCCCAGGCAGCATGACCCTGATTGACGTAGACCGTGCTAACGCGCTTGAAAAAGCCCTGAAGCCGGAACAGGTCATGGGGGGTGGTTCCGCTGCCAATACCTGCGTGGTCGCCGCCCAGTTTGGGGCCCGTGTTGCCTACCTTGGCAAGGTCTCGCGCGATGATGCAGGGCTTAAGTTTACGCAGGACCTGCGCGATAACGGGGTCCAGTTTCCATCCACCCCATTAAATACGCAGGTGTTTGACAACCTGCCCACAGCGCGCTGTGTGGTCATGGTCACACCCGATGGCCAGCGCACCATGGCCACCTACCTTGGGGCCTGCACCTGCTTTACCCCAGATGATGTCCTGCCCGACATGATTGCTGCATCCAGCATTATCTATCTGGAAGGCTATCTGTTTGATCCACCCCACGCACAGGAAGCCTTCCGCCGGGCCGCAGCCCTTGCCCACAAGAACGGCCGCCAGGTTGCCCTCTCCCTGTCCGACCCGTTCTGCGTTGGCCGTCACCGCGATGCATTCCTCGATCTGGTTAAAAACCACGTGGACATTCTGTTCGCCAATGAAGACGAAATCTGCGCGCTGTACGAAACAGAAAACTTTGACACAGCCGCCCGTCATACATTGCAGGACACAACGTTTGCCGCACTGACGCGCTCTGGCCTTGGTAGTGTTGTTGTGCACGACGGCCAACTGACAACCGTAGCCCCGGTTCCCACACAGGTGGTGGACACAACGGGTGCGGGCGATGCCTATGCTGCCGGTTTTCTTGCGGGCCTGACCTCTGGCCGCAGCCTGCCAGAATGTGGACGTCTGGCATCTGTTGCCGCGTCTGAAATTATTTCGCACTATGGTGCGCGCCCGCTTTCCAACCTTTGGGAAGAAATGGGGTTCTAAAAAACGTCCAAGCCTGCGTTGGCGTCTGCCCCTTAGGGGGCAGCACCTTCGCTGGGCACGGTTATAACCCGGCCACCCTTGACCTGTAGAGCCACCTTGCCTTCACACAGGGCCTGCGCCACATTGCCAAACACCTTGTTCCGCCAACCTGACAGCAATGCCGGGGCCTGAGCCGGATCAAGCGCCAACGCCTCCAAGTCATCCATCGACGCCACAAGACGTGGGGCCACATCGTGCTCCTCGCAACAGGCGGTTAGCAGCACTTTTAAAAGCGCTACCAGCGATGCGGGAGGGCGAGCATTATCCTTGCCTTTGCCCCGTGCGGGCCTAGGCAGTTCCGACTCCGGCAGAGCCTGCGCCTGCTTGACCGCCTCCAGCAACGCAACCCCGGTCCGGCCTTCGGCCAAACCACGCGACACACCGCGCACGCGGGCCAGCGCATCCACCGTTGTGGGCGTTGTTGCTGCTATTTCCAGCAGGCTTTCATCCTTTAACAGGCGCTGGCGTGGCACGTTTACCCTCTGGGCCTCGCGCTCACGCAGGGCAGCAACGGCGCGCAACACACCCAGCATACGGCGGTTGCCAGTACGCGCCTTAAGCCGCTCCCACTGTTTTTCCGGGTCAGGGCGGAAGGTTGCGGGGTCTTCCAACTCCGCCAGTTCGGCCCCTACCCAACTCAGCCGTTTGTCCTGTTCAAGTTTGAGCACCAGTTTTTCATAAACCAGCCGCAGCCACGTCACGTCACCTGCGGCATAGGTCAACTGCGCGTCGGACAGAGGCCGGGCGGACCAGTCCGTAAACCGATGGCTCTTGTCAATCATATGGCCAGTCAGGGAGCCTACAAGACTGTCATACCCGACCTGATCGCCAAAACCTGCCACCATGGCCGCAACCTGCGTATCAAACACAGGCGTGGGCAGAGCATCGAATTCATGTAGGAAAATTTCCAGATCCTGCCGGGCCGCATGAAAAACCTTTAGCACTGCGGCGTTGGCCATCAACTCGGCCAGCGGGGTCAGGTCAAGACCATCCGCCAACGTATCAATCAGCACCACATCCTGTGCGCCCCCAACCTGTACAAGGCACAACTCCGGCCAGTACGTACGCTCACGCATGAACTCCGTATCAACCGTAATATAACGCTCCGCATGAAACGGCTTAAGAGCTTCAGCCAGATCCTCGGAGGAGGACACAAGCCGTGGCTGGGGAAAAACGGGAGTGGGTAATTTGGCCATGTTTCTTCCATACACCAGCCAACCCGAAAGCGACAGACACAACCCATAAGCCCGCACACGAAACTTGACGAACGGGCCAACAAGCCGGACACCGGAAAAAACCCGAGCATCTGGAGAAAACCATGACCACATCCGATGATGGCCGCCACGCACTTACCCAGCTTGGCCGCCAGATTGCCCCCCCCAGCAGCCCGGAAGAGGCGGTGCTGGAGCGCGTACCCGCCCCCAACCCAGACAAGCGTTATATGGTCCGCTTTACCGCGCCGGAATTTACGTCCCTGTGCCCTATTACAGGCCAGCCGGACTTTGCCCATATTGTGCTTGATTATGTGCCTGACCAATGGATTGTGGAAAGCAAGTCACTCAAGCTGTTCCTGACCAGCTTTCGCAACCACGGGGCCTTCCACGAGGCCTGCTCCGTGCAGATTGCCAGCACACTGGTCGACCTGCTGAACCCCGTATGGCTTCGCATTGGTGCTTACTGGTACCCGCGCGGCGGCATTCCCATTGATGTTTTCTGGCAAACGGGTGATGCACCCGCTGGTGTATGGATTCCCGCGCAGGATGTGCCCAGCTACAAAGGTCGCGGCTAAAACCCACGCACAAAAAAAGCCACCGCAAGGGGTGGCTTTTTTTAACCTGCCTAAGCAGAAAACTTAGTTGGCAATACCGGCTTCAATTTCCGCGCGGACGGCCTGAATCTGGTCCTGCAACACAACAAGACGGGACGTATCTGTCTTGTCTGCCTTGTCCCATGCTTCCGACAACGCTTCTAGCTGCGCGGTTGCCGTATCAATGGAAATATCGCTCACTGGCACAGCCTTGTCCGCCAGAACCGTGCAGCGTGCGGGGGTAATATCGGCAAAACCGCCCCCCACAAAATAGCGATCGGTTACCTTGTCGCCTTCATAAAGGGCGACAACGCCACCACGCAGAAGAAGCATCATGGGCGAATGTTCCGGCATGGCGGCAATATCACCCTCCATGCCCGGAAGAACGGCCATATCTACCTCACGCGACACCAGAACCTTTTCAGGGCTGATTATCTCAATCTGGATTGGCATGAATGGTGCTCCCTCCAGAAGCCGGCTGTTAGGCCGACTCCCTCAGTTTTTCTGCCTTGGCAACAGCTTCTTCGATCGTCCCGACCATGTAGAAGGCCGCTTCTGGCAGATCGTCATATTCACCAGCACAGATCGCCTTGAAGGAACGAACCGTATCGGTCACGGATACCAGCTTGCCAGGAGCGCCGGTAAACACTTCCGCCACATGGAACGGCTGGGACAGGAAGCGCTGGATACGGCGTGCACGCGCCACAATCAGCTTATCGTCTTCAGACAGTTCATCCATACCCAGAATAGCAATGATATCCTGCAAGGATTTATAGGTCTGGAGAATACGCTGCACTTCGCCAGCCACAGCGTAATGTTCTTCACCCACAATCTGCGGGTCCAGAGCACGGGACGTGGAGTCCAGCGGATCCACAGCCGGGTAAATCCCCATTTCCGCGATGGAACGGTTCAGAACGGTTGTGGCGTCCAAGTGGGCAAAGGTTGCAGCCGGAGCCGGGTCGGTCAAGTCATCGGCAGGGACATACACGGCCTGAACGGACGTGATGGAGCCTTTTTTGGTGGACGTAATACGTTCCTGCAGGGCACCCATTTCCGTTGCCAGTGTCGGCTGGTAGCCCACGGCAGAAGGAATACGGCCCAGCAGAGCGGACACTTCCGAACCAGCCTGCGTAAAGCGGAAGATGTTGTCCACGAAGAACAGCACGTCCTGGTTTTCTTCATCACGGAAATATTCCGCCATGGTCAGACCAGTCAGCGCCACGCGGGCACGGGCACCCGGCGGTTCGTTCATCTGACCAAACACCAGCGCCACTTTGGAGCCTTCGGTAGAACCGTTTTCACCCAGCTTGATCACGCCTGCGTCCTGCATTTCGTAATACAGGTCGTTCCCTTCACGGGTACGTTCACCAACACCGGCAAATACGGACACACCACCGTGCGCCTTGGCGATGTTGTTGATCAGTTCCTGAATAATAACGGTCTTGCCAACACCGGCACCACCGAACAGGCCGATCTTGCCACCCTTGAGGTAGGGGCAGAGCAGGTCAACAACCTTGATGCCGGTCATCAGGATTTCAGATGCAGCAGCCTGCTCGTCAAAAGCAGGGGCATCGCGGTGGATGGGGGCGCGGCGTGCGGTCTGGACGGGACCCTGTTCGTCAATCGGTTCACCGATTACGTTGAGGATACGGCCAAGGGTTTCAGGACCGACGGGCACGGAAATCTGTGCACCGGTGTCGACCACTTCCGTACCACGGACCAGACCATCGGTCGTGTCCATGGCGATGCAGCGCACTTCGTGTTCGCCAATTTCCTGGGCCACTTCGAGCACCAGAACCTGATCGCCCAGCTTGACATGCAGCGCGTTCAGAATTTTGGGCAGTTCACCTTCGAACTGCACGTCAACAACCGGCCCTTTAATGGTGGTAATGCGGCCAACAGCATTGGTCTTCGTGGCCGCAGGGGCCTGGGTCTGGGTTGTGGTATCCGACATGGGTCAGCTCCTGCGGGGCATACGATCGGGCTCAGACAGCCTGTGCGCCCGAAATGATTTCGATCAGCTCGTTAGTAATATTGGTCTGGCGGGTCCGGTTATAGACCTGTGTCAGACTATCGATAGTGCGGCCAGCATTGCGCGTTGCGTTATCCATGGCCGTCATACGGGCACCATTTTCGCCCGCCACTGTTTCCAGCAGCGAAGCATAAATCTGGACCTGCAGGTTACGCGGCAGCAGCATGGCCAGCAGCGTTGCTTCATCAGGTTCAAATTCATACTGGGCCACATCATTGGAGGCTTCAAGCTGCGGGCTTGCATCTTCCACGACCATGGGCACCAGTTGCTGGCACGTTGGTTCCTGCGTCATCGCGTTGCGAAACTTGTTGAACACAAGTGTGCACACATCAATCTCGCCTGCTTCGAGCAGGGCATTGATTTTGTCACCCAGACCACTTGCAACGGAAAAAGGAATTTCCTTTGCACTGGTGCCGATCACATGATCAACAATCAGATCCGCATGCTCACGCATGAAGAAGTTCAGGGCGCGACGACCAACCGGAAGCAGGCGAACCGTTTTACCCTCGGACTGAAGGCGACGGATGCTCTGCACCGTAAGGCGATGCACGTTGGAGTTAAAGCCACCGCACAGCCCACGGTCACTGGTCATGGGAACAAGGAGATGAACCTTGTCCTGCCCGGTACCTGCCAGAAGAAGAGGCGCTCCGTCCTCTCCCTTGGTTGCACCGGCCAGTTCACCCAGCATACGGCGCATGGCTGCCGCATAAGGACGAGCAGCTTCCGCGCTGGCCTGCGCCCGCCGCAGTTTGGCAGCCGCCACCATTTTCATGGCGCTCGTGATCTTCCGTGTCGATTTGATACTTCCGATCCGGGCGCGTAGTTCCTTAAGGGAAGCCATGAGTGCTTCTGCTCCCTCAGCCGGCGAAGTTGCGGTTGAAGGCGGTCAGATATTCGGTCAGCCGCGCTTCCAGGTCCTTGGAAATGGCCTGTTCCTTGCTCAGCGTATCCAGAATGTCCTTGCCCGCGCTCCGCACATCGCTCAGCACTGCGCGTTCCCAGGCCACAACCTTGCTGGCTGCAATGCCATCCAGGAAGCCACGGGTCCCGGCAAACAGCAGAACAACCTGTTCTTCAACCGAAAGCGGCGAAGCCTGCGGCTGCTTCAGCAGTTCCACCAGACGGGCACCACGGGCAAGCATCTTCTGCGTTGCCGGGTCCAGATCGGATGCGAACTGGGAGAAGGCTGCCATTTCACGGTACTGGGCGAGTTCAAGCTTGATCTTGCCTGCAACCTGCTTCATGGCCTTGATCTGCGCTGCGGACCCAACGCGGGAGACGGAACCACCCACGTTAACGGCAGGGCGGATACCCTTGTAGAACAGATCGGTCTCAAGGAAGATCTGGCCATCCGTAATGGAGATCACGTTGGTCGGGATGTAAGCTGCAACGTCACCGGCCTGCGTTTCAATAACGGGCAGAGCCGTCAGAGACCCCCCGCCATTGGCGTCGGACATCTTGGCAGCCCGTTCCAGCAGACGGGAATGCAGGTAGAACACGTCACCCGGATAAGCTTCACGGCCCGGCGGACGACGCAGCAGCAGGGACATCTGGCGATAGGCCACAGCCTGCTTGGTCAGATCGTCATAGCAGATCAGGGCGTGCATGCCGTTGTCGCGGAAGTATTCGCCCATTGCGCAGGCGGCATACGGTGCGAGGTACTGCAGCGGAGCCGGATCGGATGCGGTTGCGGCCACGACGATGGAATACTTCATCGCGCCCTTTTCTTCCAGCAGACGCACAAGCTGTGCAACCGTGGAACGCTTCTGACCGATTGCGACATAAATGCAGTAGAGGGACTTTTTGTCGTCGCCCTGCTCATTTACGCCCTTCTGGGCCAGAATGGTGTCGGTCAGAATGGTGGTCTTGCCGGTCTGGCGGTCACCGATCACCAGTTCGCGCTGGCCACGACCGATCGGCACCAGAGCGTCAATCGCCTTGATCCCGGTCTGCATGGGTTCGCTGACCGACTGGCGCGGCATGATGCCCGGCGCCTTGACTTCCGCACGACGCAGTTCAACGTCAGTCAGAGGGCCTTTGTCATCGATCGGGTTACCCAGACCGTCCACAACGCGGCCCAGCAGGCCCTTACCAACAGGCACACTGACAACCATGCCCGAACGGGTGACGCTGTCACCTTCGCGGATATTGGTGTCGTCACCAAAAATAACGATACCGACGTTATCGCTTTCCAGGTTCAGGGCCATGCCCTTCTGACCAGCGGACGGAAAGTCCACCAGTTCACCCGACATGACATTCTGCAGGCCAAAAACACGGGCAATGCCGTCTCCGACGGACAGAACAGTGCCGGTTTCGACCACATCAGATTCCTTGTCGAACGAGGCAATCTGCTGCTTGA
>JBDNSL010000032.1:0-24608 GCA_047719095.1 Acetobacter sp. | reverse complement strand
GTGGAATCCCGCGCGCGCACTTGGCTACATGGGCGAACTTCTGGGCGGGCAGGTCGGCCTTGCTACCCCGCTGGTGTTTGTCTTTTTTGTAGGGGGTGTCTGGCTGTTATGGAGGCAGCGGGACAGTTTTTCCATCCTGCTGCTGTGTATGCTCATGCTCCCCGCTGCCGTGTTTGTGCAGCATGCGCTGGGGGCAAGGGTGCAGGCAAACTGGCCGGTGGTGCTCTACCCCATTCTTGCTCTTGCTGCTGCTCATGTCACATGGCCATGGTGGAAGTCTGCCGGGTTTTTGGGGGTTGGGCTGGCCGGGGTTGTGTGTGTGCAGGCAGCCTTCATGCCGTGGCGGCTTTCGCCCCATCTGGACATGACCTTGCGGCAAATGGGGGGCTGGCCCGTTTTTGCCCGCACAGTCTCCTCCCTTGTGCCTGCGGATATGCCACTGGTTGCGGATGAGTACGGCCTTGCCTCCGAACTGGCGTTTTACGCACCCGACCGTGCGGTTCTGGGGGTTGAGCCACGCTGGGAGTTGTTTGACCTGCCCCATCCCGCCTGTGGTGCTCAGGCCTATCTTGTGCTCAGCCACCGGCGGCAAAGGGAGCCTGATACGCGTTTGTTCGAGGTGCTGGGCACCCTGCCGGACCAGACGCGCGGGCGCAGGGGCATTGTTGCCGATACCTATTCTGTCTTTCATGTGCGCCTGCGCTGCCCTGCTTTGGGGGAGGCGTATGGTGTGGCCCTGCTGCGCGGTCACGGGGGTAAGCCCTGATGTTTGCGTGTTGACCTGAAAAAAGGCAGGATAGGCGGACAATCGCTCCGGCAGCAGCAACAGGAACCCGAGTTTATGGCCTCTCCACGGCTTGTGGCGGTCCAGATGGACCCACTTGAGCATGTCAATATTGATGGGGATTCAACCTTCGCCCTGATGCTGGAGGCACAGGCACGTGGGCACAGCCTGTTTGTGTACGAAGTGGGCAGCATGGCCCTTGAAGAAGGTACGGTAGAAGCCGGGGGGGTAACCCGCACGGATGTAACCGCCCTGATGCGCCCCGTAACCGTGCAGCGCGAAAAAGGGCGCCACGCCACATTTGGCGAAGCCACGCGCCAGTCTTTGCGGACAATGGATGTGGTGCTCATGCGCCAGGACCCACCATTTGACATGGCTTATATTACCGCCACGCATATGCTGGACCATATTCACGGCACAGGCCCCGGTCAGGCGCTGGTGGTCAATGACCCGCGTTGGGTGCGGGACTGCCCTGAAAAACTGCTGGTAACTCATTTTCCCCAGCTTATGCCGCCCACACTTGTAACGTGGGATGTGGCGCAGATTCGGGCGTTCCGGGCTAAATGGAAAGATATTATTGTCAAACCGCTGTTTGGTAATGGTGGCAGCGGGGTTTTTCGGATCAAAGCCGATGACCAGAACCTGAATGCCCTGCTTGAAATGCACTTTGCCCGCTCACGCGAACCCCTTATGATCCAGCGTTACGAACCCGCAGTAACCGCAGGCGACAAGCGCGTTATTCTGGTCGATGGTGAGCCGATCGGTGCGATCAACCGCGTGCCTTCGGGGGATGACCACCGCTCCAACATGCATGTGGGCGGTGTTGCGCGCAAAGTGGAGCTGACCGCGCGTGACCGCGAGATTTGTGATGCGATTGGGCCATTTCTTAAAGAACATGGCCTGATTTTTGTAGGTATTGATGTTATTGGGCAGTATCTGACGGAAATCAATGTGACATCACCCACCGGCTTGCAGGAGCTGGAACGGTTTGATGGTACAAATGGTGCCGCCAGCATATGGGATTGTATTGAACGTAAGCTGTCTGTCCGATAAGAGCTGTCAGGCCCTGTTGGGCGGTACCATGCCGGGAAAAGTATGCTGCCACACAAGGGCGCTTTTGTGGTGTGTGCTGCAAGCAGGAAGGATGAGAGTATAGTGGCTCTTGAAGAAATGTCCGTCAGCGGGCAGAGAGAGAACATGAGTGACGTTCTCCAAGAATACCCCTCCAGTGGGGGGGAAAGCCCCGTACCTCCTCCCTCGCGTTCTGCGCTTGATGCGGAGGCTGTCAAACTGGCCTACCGCCGTTGGGCCAATGTCTACGACGTGGCGTTTGGCGGCATTTCCCGTTTTGGCCGCCTGCGGGCGGTGGATGCGGTCAATGGTCTGCCCGGCAGGGATGTGCTGGAAGTAGGGGTTGGCACCGGTCTGGCGTTACCCCACTACACCAGCGCCAAGGCCATTACCGGCATTGACCTGTCAACCGACATGCTGGCCAAGGCCCGTGACCGCGCCAAGCGCGACAGTCTGGCAAACGTGAACGCCCTGCTGGAAATGGACGCCGAGGACACCACGTTCGAGGATAATTCCTTCGATATTGCGGTGGCCATGTTTGTGGCATCTGTAGTGCCGCATCCGCGCAAGCTGCTGCGTGAACTCAAGCGCGTTGTGCGGCCGGGTGGTTACATTCTGTTTGTAAACCACTTTCTGGCCCCCGGCGGTATTCGCGGGGCAGTGGAGCACGCCATGGCGCGCGCATCCCATTCGCTTGGCTGGCACCCCGATTTTGCCATGGAATCGCTGCTCCCGGACCAAGACATTGCGCGGGCCTACATTCAGCCGGTCAGGCCGTTTGGTCTTTTCACGCTGGTTACGCTCGAAAACCTGCCAGAAAAGTAAACATCTGCGCTCCTGTTTTGGCAGGGGCGCTAGACATGCGTGGCTTGGCGGGGCGTTTTTGTGCAATAAAACGCTGGAATATGGTCGTTTTTTGTCAAGTGGGTCCAGAGTTCTCCAGTGCGGACCCGCACAGAATATGGAACATGGAGCATGATCTCCGCTCACAGCCAGTCTAACCCACACCCCGCCACGGTAGAAAAGACCGCCAGCCAGCGGCAGGATTCCCTTGCGGGAACGAGCTACCTGCTGCTTGGCGCGCTGGCGGCCCTTGTGGGTGGTGGTGTGTCCGTGCTGGCTGGCATGGGCATGCTACCTTCAACCGGCGTGTGGGGCAGGCTGGCGCAGGCCCATCCAGCCCTGATGCTGCTTTACGTGGTTGTGCCCGCACTGGTGAGTGGTTTTGGCACACTCTGGCTACCGCGCGCTCTGGGGCGTGGGCATATGCTGCTGGGGCGGGTCAACCTTGCCGCAGTTGGTGTGTTCGCCACGGCCGCCGTGCTGACCTGCACGCTGGCTGATGCACGGTTTGCCCATATCCTGTGGTCGGTAGGTGCGCTCATGTCCGCCATGGTGCTGCTGAGCACCATTTTTGACAGTTGCGCCGACAGTCTGGAGCAGACCTCCTTCTCTCCTTTTGTGTGGGGGGAAATGCTGTCTGCCGCTGTTGTGTTGCTCTGCGCGCCAGTTTTTGCCGCAGCGACCCTGCGCACATGGCTGTGGCCTGCGACCAACCCTGTTATTGGTGCCGAATATTTTGCAGCCCCCGTCGGGCTGATTGTGCTGCTGGCAGGCTTTGGCATCGTGTTTGAAATGGCGGCCCGCATCGGGCAGGTCCAGACACGCCCAGTGGCCTATATTATGGCGACCACCGCCGCTACGGGTATGGTGGCATGGGCCAAAAGCAGTCTGGCCCATGGAGCCGATAGCCAGAACGCACAATGGTTTGGCAATGTTCTGCTGGCTCTGTGTTCCCTTTCCGCCGTGTGCCTTGCCGGGCTGTGGCTTGCGGGAACATGGAAGGCGCGGGTTTCGCTGCGCACACCTTTGCTGTGGGGCATGGGCTTTCTGGCGGTTGTGGCCGGTGGCTGGGTTGTGCAGCTTGTGCAGGGTACGGGCCTGCACCCCGCTTTGCAGCTTGGTGCCCTTTATGCCGTGTGTGGTGGTTTTTACCTCTGGCGGGGCGAGGCCTGTGGCTTCTGGTACCCCCAGCGTCTGGCTCAGGTTCATTTTGTGCTGACTGCCGCGGCAACATTCTGCCTGTTTGTTCCGGGTATGCAGGTAGCTGGCTGTGCCCTGTTTGGCGTGGCGGCTGTGGCTTTTGTGCTGGCAGCAGTTATTAGCTTCCAGCGTGATATTCCCATACCTGCAAGCCGTGCAGGTATGGTGGACACCGCAACCGCCGGGAGTGCCGTTGCATGAGCGAGGCCAGCCTTTCCGCACCACAGCCCAGACGCCCACGGTTTAAAACCGAGCAGGTTGGCACACAGGCGCGGGACTGGGTGGCCCTGCTTAAACCCCGTGTTATTTCGCTGGTGGTGTTTACGGGTGCTGCGGGCATGTTTATGGCGCCGGGGCACCTTAACCCGTTTGTAGGGTTGGTAACCATATTCTGCATTTGTCTGGCTTCGGGTGCTGCTGGTGCCATTAACATGTGGTACGACCGCGATATTGACGCGGTCATGCAGCGGACCATTACGCGGCCTGTTCCTTCTGGCCGTATTCCCCAGAACGAGGCACTGGCTTACGGGGTAGGGCTTTCCTGCCTGTCCGTGTGCCTGATGTGGATTGCAACCAACACACTGGCTGCCGCCATTCTGGCGTTTTCTATCTTCTTCTATTCCGTCATTTATACCATGTGGCTCAAGCGCTCCACACCGCAGAATATTGTTATTGGTGGTGCGGCTGGTGCTTTCCCCCCCATGATCGGGTGGGCAGCGGCCACAGGCCATATGGCAGTCATGCCCGTTGTTATGTTCGGGATTGTGTTCTTCTGGACTCCGCCGCATTTCTGGTCGCTCGCACTTTACGCCTGCAAGGACTACGGGCGTGCGGGTATTCCCATGTTGCCGGTTGTGCGTGGGGTGCGCCATACGCGCTGGCAGATATTCATCTACACGTTGGTTCTGCTTGCTGTTTCTCTCATTCCCTCTTTTGTGGGGGCGAGTGGGTGGATCTACACCACAACAGCCGTGGTGCTCGGGCTTGGTTTTGTGGCCTGTGCCGTGCGGGTGCTGCTTGAACCCCAAGATGAGCACGGCGTAAGCCAGAATGGGGATAAGGCTGCGCGCATATCGTTCCGCTTTTCTCTGGCTTATCTTTTCTTTCTGTTCTGTGGTCTGTTGGGTGACCACTTTTTCCAGATATGGATGCACTGAGCATGATAGCAGCCCCCATGACCCAGACACCAGAACAGCTTGAACGGCAAAAACGCCAGAGCCAGCGGGTGCGGAGCATGGTTGTGTTCATGCTCGTGCTGGCTGGGGTTATGTTTGGGTTAACGCTGTTCCATCCGTAACCGCCGCATTCTGGCCTTGGCGTTGGGTTCTGGCACACAGGCTTGCGGCCAAGACCACTGTTGAACCTGCCTGATCCGCTAATAAAAAAAGCCCGCCGTCCTAAAGGATGGCGGGCTTTTCTCGTTCATGGGCCTATACAGGCCCCGCGCTTTAGCGGGCCTGCTGAATGGCCGACAGCAGCCAGCGCCCGCCGCGGGAGGGACGGACAAATGTCCAGACCTCAGTAATGGTCACAGGGGTAGTGGAACTGCCATCAACAACCTGCCCGGTTGCGTTGGTGGTCAGGTCTATCAGGCTGTAGCGCATGGCCACACTGGCGTAGTCCATGCCGTTTTCGCGCCATGCCTCGGCCAGATCACCCTGCTCGAAGCGAACGTCGGAGACAACATTGCGCGCCCCTTGGCTTGCAAGGGTAGCAAGCTGCTCGTTGAAGTAGGAGACCATTTCCGGCGTTGCCATCTGCTGCATGGCCGGAATGTTCTGCTGGTTCCACGCACTCTGGATATCCATCAGCGTTTGCTGGAAAGCCTGATAGTCAGCAGCGCTAATCTGGACAGGTGTGCCACCACCACCGGCCTGAGCCGGAGCGGAAGGGGGCGCACCGGGCATGCCACGTGGGGCACCACCCATGCCAAAGGCATTGCCACCGCCTGTGTTGCCACCTGCATTGCCGCGGCTAAAGCGGCGGATCAGCCACAGGACAAACATGACCACAAGGCCGATCTGGACCATAAGCCCCAGAAGGCTGAAAAAGCCGTGCATGCCGCCCATAAAGCCGTGCCCGCTTAACATGCCAAACAGGCCCGCACCCAAAAAGCCACCGGCCAGCCCGGTCAGGAACGGGTGGCGGTTGGCGTAGCCCATGGGCCGGGCAAACGGGGCACCCATTTGTGGTGCGCCAAAGCCGGGTGTGGTTGGGGCCGTGCGGGGGGCTATGGAGCGGTCCATGGGGGCGGTGCTGTACGGCGTTGTGCGCGTAACAGGTGGTGCGCTCCATGTGCGGCTGCCACGGCTGCCCATGGAACCACCCTGACCGGGCCGGGCGTCGGCCGGTATGGCCCAGGGTCCGGCCAGCAGGCTGGCGGCCAGTAACGCATGAAGGGTCGGTCGCAGCAGACGTGGTTTCACTGTTTTTTGGTCTCCGGCTAACAGTTATGCCCCAGCGGTGTTCAGGGCATCTGTCCGTAATGTGGGGGCGTCGGTGCCAAAACGGAATACCAGATCGTTGGCCAATGTGATGGAAGTAAAAATTTCCAGCAGGTTGCCCGCAAGGGTAAAGCCTGCCACAGGCTCGGCAATCTGGCCATCACGGATCATAAAGCCAGAAGCGCCACGGCTGTAATCCCCCGTTAGCCCGTTAATGGAGGAGCCCATCATTTCTGTAATGTAGAGCCCTTCCTTTATGTCGGCCATCAGTTCGGTGGGGGAGAGCGCTCCGGGTTCAAAAAACAGGTTGGAGGCGGAGGGGCCGGGCGGGCTTGCGGTGCCACGGGCCGCGCGGGCATTGCTTTGCAGCCCAAGCTGGCGCGCGCTGCGGCTATCCAGCACCCATGTCTGCAACACGCCACCCTGCACGAGGGGGAGGGGGGCCACGGCCATGCCCTCGCCATCAAACGGGCGGGAGCGCAGGCCCTTTACGCGGGTTGGGTCGTCGGTAATGCCCACGGTGCTGGCAAAAATGGCCTGTCCCATTTTGTCCTTGAGAAAGGATGTGCCCCGCGCAATGGACGTGCCCGTAATAGCACCCACAAAATGGCCCAGAAAACTGCCCGCAACCCTTGGGTCAAACACAACAGGGTAGCGCCCTGTTTTAGGGCGGCTGGGGTTGAGCCGTGCCACGGCTTTTTGCCCGGCATTGTGGCCAAGACCTGCTGCATCCTTCAGGTCATGGAGCCAGACTGTGCCGTGGTAGTCGTAATCACGCTGCATGCCATCGCCCGTACCGGCCAGAACGCAGACCGAATTGGAGTGGCTGGTGCGGCTGTAAGCGCCTGCAAACCCGGCGGAGGTAGCCAGTGTAATGTCCGTCCGCCCCCAGGAGGCACTGCTGCCAGCACTGTTGGTCACACCTTTTATGGCAAGGGCTGCTTCTTCCCCCGCTCTGGCGCGTGCCAGCAGGGCTGCGGTGTCCGGCTCGGCCGGGTCGGCCAGTTCCAGCGTGTTGGTGTTAAACGTACCCTGCATTGCACCGGGGGCAAGGCCCGCATACTGGTCATCGGGCAGGACGCGGGCCATGGCCAGTGCCTGGTCCACCAGAGCGCTAAATCGGGCGCGGTCGGGTGTGGTGGTGGAGACAATGGCGTTTTTGCGCCCCACAAAAACCCTCAACCCCAGATCGGTTGTTTCCGAGCGTTCCAGCTCCTCGGTCACGCCATTGCGCACACCCGCACCCACGGCGGTGCTGCTGACAAAAACGGCATCGGCCGCATCGGCCCCGGATGAGCGGGCGAGCGTGACCAGATCGGCAATAAGGTCGAGGGGCTGTTGCGTCATGCTGCCAGTGTCTCCTTGATGCTTTGCAGGGAAGGAATGTGGCCGATGGGACCAAGAGCTGCAAGTGTGGGTGCGCCTGCAAAAATGCGGGCCGCCGCACGGCAGATATCCTCACGCGTGACCGCTTCTATCTTGTCCACCGTTTCCTGCGTTGGAATGATGCGGCCAAAAATCTGGAGCTGCCGGGCAATCTGCTCGCACCGACTGCCCGTGCTTTCCAAGGACATGAGCAAGGAGGATTTGAGCTGGGTCCGCGCGCGCACCAGTTCGTCCATGCTGACACCAAGCTGAACCTTGCGGAGTTCTTCCAGTGTGACCGGAATAAGCTCGGCACACTCCTTTTCCCCCGTGCCGGCATAGACACCGAACACACCGCCCCCTTCAAACGGGGCGTTAAAGGAATACACCGAATAGACCAGCCCGCGCTTTTCCCGGATTTCCTGAAACAGGCGTGAGGACATGCCCCCACCCAGCAGGGTGGACAGCAGCAGGGCAGCATAATAATCGGGGTCATCGTAGCCGGTGGAGGGGAAGCCCAGCACGATATGGGCCTGATCCAGTTCCTTGACCTGACGGAACTCGCCCCCTGCGTAAACGGCTTTTTCCATGCCGGGGGCCTTGGTGGTCGGCAGGTCGGCAAAATGCTGCTCCACCTGTGCCACAACGGCTGCATGTTCCAGATTGCCTGCGGCCGCTACAACCATGTTGGACGGGTTATAATGCGTGCCCATGTAGGACATGAGCGTATCGCGCGGCATGTTCTGGATCAGGCTTTCCGTGCCTAGAATGGGGCGGCCCATGGGCTGGTCGGGAAAGGCGGTTTCCTGAAAATGGTCAAACACCACATCGTCGGGTGTGTCGTTCGCCTGACCGATTTCTTGCAAAATCACGCCACGTTCGCGCTCAAGCTCGGCGGCGTCAAACGTGGAATGGGTCAGGATATCGCCAATAATGTCGATCCCCAGACCAAGGTTTTCCTTGAGCAGCTTGACGTAGAACACCGTCTGCTCACGCGCGGTGTAGGCATTGATGTGCCCGCCCACGTTCTCGATTTCTTCGGCAATACGCAGGGCGGAGCGGCTGGTGGTGCCTTTGAAGGCCATGTGCTCCAGAAAATGGGATACGCCATTTTCCGCCGCGGTTTCGTTGCGGGTGCCAGCCGAAATATAGGCCCCGAAGGAAACGGTTTCCACACGGTCCATGCGTTCGGTCACAACGGTCAGGCCGGAGGGCAGGCGGGTCAACTGGATGGGGTCTGTCATTCTCGTCCTGAAGGAACAGCAGGGCCACTACGCGGGTGGCCCTGCAATGGGGTAGGGTGTGGAATTAGCCAGCGTTGGAAAGAACTGCGGCGCGCACCGCGTCCTTGATCGCATCTTCGGTAGCGGGGACCGTGCGGTAACGCTCTTCACGCTCAAACAGGTCTGCCAGATGCACGGGCAGTGCGGGGTGGATACCCGTTGCCGCCACCATGGCATCGGGGAACTTGGCCGGGTGGGCTGTAGCTTCGGCCACCATGGGAATGCCCGGCTGGCGGAAGCTGCGACCTGCGGCAATGCCAATGGCCGAATGTGGGTCGGCCATGTAGTTCGACCGCTGGTGCAGGGTGCGAATTTCGGCTTCGGTCTGGGCATCGTCCAGTGCCAAGCCGGAGAACAGGGTGCGTGCGTTTTCCCACACCTCTGCTGGCACATCCATGTGCCCGGTGCTGCGGAAGCCGGTCATGGTACGCGCACAAGCACTTGCATCGCGCCCCAGAAGCTCGAACAAAAGCCGCTCGAAGTTGGAGGACACCTGAATGTCCATGGAGGGCGAAAGGCTGGGCACCACGCCTTTGATGGTCATATCATTGGCGTTGAGGAAGCGGGTGAGAATATCGTTGCGGTTGGAACCTACGCAAAGCTGGCGGATGGGCAGGCCCATCTTGCGCGCGGCCCATGCGGCCAGAATATTGCCAAAGTTGCCCGTGGGCACGGCAAAATCAACCTCACGCTCGGGAGCACCCAGTGCCAGTGCTGCATGCACATAGTAGGGAATTTGTGCCGCAATACGCGCCCAGTTGATGGAGTTGACAGCGGACAGGTGCATTTCCCGGCGGAAGGGCAGGTCCGCGAACAGGGCTTTTACAAGGTCCTGGCAATCATCAAACGTGCCTTCAACGGCCAGGTTGGTCACGTTGGGTTCGCGCACGGTGGTCATCTGCCTGCGCTGCACTTCGGATGTGCGGCCCTTGGGGTGCAGAATGATCACGGACAGGCGCTTGCGGCCACGGCACGCCTCTATGGCGGCGGACCCGGTATCGCCCGATGTTGCACCCACAATGGTAACGTGGTCGTCCCGCTGGGTTAGAACATGTTCAAAAAGCTGGCCAAGCACCTGCATGGCCATGTCCTTGAAGGCGAGCGTGGGGCCGTGGAACAGCTCCTGCACAAACAGCCCGTCTTCCACCTGCGTCAGCGGCACAATGGCTGGGTGGTCAAAACCCGCATAGGCTTTGGCGCACAGGGTTTTGAGCGTGTCTTCGTCAATGTCGGAGCCGGTAAAGCGGGCCAGAATACGCGCCGCCAGCTCCGGGTAGGGCAGGGCACGCATGGCCTGCCAGTCCGATAGCGAAAATTCGGGCCATGTCTGTGGCAGGTACAGCCCGCCATCTTCGGCAAGGCCGGTCAGCAGAACATCGGAAAACGAGAGAACGGGAGCATTCCCGCGTGTGGAAATGTAGCGCATGTGGGCGTTTATATCCTGAATGACGGATGCCGCGAAGTGGCCTTGTACGATAAATTCGGCTGTGCCTAGCCCGGCGGGGGTGTTGTGGGCAAGGTCAGCTGGTAAATGGTGATCGGCCACGTAATGCTGGGCTTGGCTGCGCCAAAGGCCGTGCTGTGGCCGATCTGGCTGGCCGAAACATACAGGTGGCCGTGCCCGTCCAGCCCCGGTGTTGTGGGCCATTGCAGGCGTGGGTCGGTCACCAGTCTGCGCGGCACGCGCCCGGTGGTGTAGCTGAGAATGCTCGATGTTGTGATGTCGGACCAGTAGAGTGTGCCGTCGTTATCAATGGTCATGCCGCCAAGGGATGGGGTTTTGAACCACTGTGTCACACTTTCCTCAAACGCTGCGGGGGTTATGTCGGGGTCCGTGAAAATGGCGGTGGACACGCGCGAGAGGTATTGCCCCGGAGCTTGCAGCACAATCCACGACCCATCGGGGCTGACGGCAACCATGCTGGCGTCCACGGCTGCGTAATGGCCGGTATTGTCAAGCACGGGGCCGTTGGGTGTTACAATCGGGCGGGTGGCGATCAGGTCGGGGTGGTGGTCCAAAAAGCGTTTTGCCGTGGCGGATGCCGTGTCAATCACCAACAGGCCCGCAACGCCTGAATCGGGCACGTAGGCCGTAGCACCATGCACGGCAATGCCCGATAAAATGCTACCCGGCCGCAAAGCACCGGCCTGTACGGGCACAACCCGGAGCACGGTACCTTCGGTGGGGTCAATCTCGATCAGTTTGGGTGGGGCTACGGCTGGGGCCATGCGGTTGGGCACGCCACTGTCCAGCACCCATATATGCCCGTCGGCTGTTCTGGTCAGCCCGGCCAGCGCGATAAACCGGCTGGCAGCATCTCCCTCGGTCGCATTCCACGCAGCATTGGGCCACGGCTGGAGTTGCCCGCTTGTGTCGCGCACATAAAGCTGGGGGCCGGTATTGCCCACCCATGCCGGGGCTTCCAGCAGCATGCGCCCGTCGGGCAGAGGGACAATGGCGTCCCATATCTGGGTATTGGACTGCATGAAGGGCTGGAGTGCGCTGGCGGGCAGTTCGGCCACCTTGGGCATGTGCAGCGCCCATGCGGGGACATTGGCCAGCGGCAGTGCAAGCATGGCCGCCAGCAGGCCAACAGTGGCGCGGCGAGCAGTTGAGGAGGGACGAAAAAAAGGAACAGTCATGCGCGCAGGCATCCGGTTTAAAAAGCTTTCCGAGCATAAAAACATGGAGCGGAGTTTCCGCCCCATGCGTGGGTCATGCAAACGCCTTGTGTGCAGGGCGGGTGTGCCGTGGCACGGGGAGTGTGCAGGCAGGCCCATGCCTGTGGCGTTGTCAGGCATGGCTTATGCATCGGGGGCGCGCTCAATGTAGCGGCGGTGGATATGGGTCAGGTAGGCGGTGGCGTCCAGCGGTTTGCCGGTGGCCTCACGCACGATCTGGGGCATGGTGGCTGAGCGTGCGCGACCATGAACATTCTGGCGCAGCCATGCCAGCAGGGGGGCAAAGTCACCCTGACCAATGGCGGGCATTATGGCGGGGTTGGCCGTGCAGGCCGCGTTGCGCAGTTGTGCGGCTGTCATGGCCCCCAGAGCGTAACAGGGGAAGTAGCCAAACAGGCCGGCGGGCCAGTGAATATCCTGCAAGCAGCCGCGCCGGTCATCTGGCACGTGCAGCCCCAGCAGGGCGTGCAGGCGCTCGTTAAAGGCTGCGGGCAGGTCGGCGAGTGCCAGATCGCCCGAGATCAGGGCTTTTTCCAGCTCATAGCGCACCAGAATATGGGCGGGGTAGGTTACCTCGTCCGCATCCACGCGAATAAAGCCGGGTTCAACATGGGTCAGGTGGCGGTGCAGGCTGGTGGCGTCCCACCCTGCGGCATTGTCTGCCACACCAAAGGCCGAGCGCACCTGTGGGGCCAGCCAGTTTGCAAAGGTGGCGGAGCGGCAGAACTGCATTTCCATCAGCAGGGACTGGCTCTCATGCACAGTCATGCCGCCGGACTGGCCAACGGGCTGGCTGGCCCATTCGGCAGGTAGCCCCATTTCGTACAGGGCGTGCCCTGTTTCGTGGAGCACACCCATCATGGCGGGAATAAAATCCGCCTCCACGTACCGGGTGGTCAGGCGCACATCATGTGTAGCTCCCCCACAGAACGGATGCGCGCTTACGTCCAGCCTGCCGCGTGTTGCATCAAACCCCATCCGCTGCATCAGGCGGCGGCCAAGGGCCTCCTGCTGGCCAATGGGGAAGGGGCCTTTGGGGAGCTGTGTTGCGGGCAGGCCGTTCTGGCGCTCAAGCACTGTGCCAATAAGTTCGGGCAGGTCTGCGGCAAGGGCTGTAAATATGGGGTCAATATCGGTCTGGCGTGTGCCGGGGTCAAAACTGTCCAGCAGGGCGTCATACACGCTTAGGCCCGTGGCCTCGCCCGTGGCTACTGCGGTCTCACGCGTCAGGCGCAGCACTTCAGCCAGATGGGGCTCAAGGCTTTTGAAGTCACTTTCCTCCCGCGCGGTGCGCCATGCCATTTCACACTGCGCGGTGGCCTGCGCGCTGGCTTCCACAAGGTCTGTGGGCAGGGCGGTGGCCTGCGTGTGCTGCCTGCGCATCTGCTCCAGATTGGCGGCGCGCCACACATCTCCTCCCGCATCGGCCTCGGCCAGCAGGTCGGCCATAATGGGGGCTGTCAGAATTTCGTGGCGCAGCCCTTCCAGCATGGCCAGATTTTCCGCCCGCCGCTCGGCTGCGCCCGAGGGCATCATCACTTCCTTGTCCCACCCTAAAATGCCAAGGGCGTCATTGAGGGAGGACAGGCGCGCAAAGTGGCGTTCGAGGGAAAGATAGGCTTTATTCATGCACCGCATGCTACAGCAACATGCACATGAGTGAAACGGAATCTGATCATGTGGGCGGGCCTTGGGTGCCGGGTTGCGCCGCAAAAGCAGGGGAGGTGGCCAGCATGAGCAGGCAAAAAAAGCCACAGCCCCCAGAGCAGAGCATGGCGGACAAGGCGCTGGCCTGTCTGGCGCGCGGGGATGCACAGCAGGCCGAATCCCTGTTGCGCGCGTATTTGCAGCGCAATCGGGCAGATGCGTACGCATGGCACGCCATGGCCTGTGTTGCGCGTGCTGGTGGCAATGCAACGGCTGCGGTGGCGCTGGCGGGCAAAGCGGTGGGGCTGGCCCCCGAACCTTTTTTCCATATCACACTCGGGTTGGCCCTGCTGGAACTGGGGCATGTGGAGCAGGCCCGCGCCGCCACCAACGTGGCCGTGCTGGCAACCCCCACAGACCCCCGCGCGCATGATGCAATGGGCCAGATTCTGGAGCAGGCGGGCAACCTGCCCGGTGCTGAACGGGCATTGAAAAAAGCACTCTCCCTCCGCCCGCTCGAACAGGTGCGGCATATGGCGCTTGCCGCCTTTTTGGCCCGGTGCGGGCGTGTGCAGGAGGCTGCCACCATCTCCGCCCGCGCTCTTGCGCTGGAGGGGGATGGGGTTGGCGCGCACAACCTGCACGCCATGGTGCTCCAGCAAGGTGGGCGCATGGCTCAGGCCGAGCCGCACTTCAAGGTTGTGGCGCAGGCCATGCCGCACAACCCGCAAGCGCTGGCAAACCACGGCGCGGCCCTGTTTGCCCAACGCCGGTACGAGGAGGCGGAGCAGGCCTTGCAGGCCTCCGCACAACTGGCCCCGAACGTGGCGGAAACCCTGACAAACCTTGGGCTTGTCCATATGGCGCAGGGCAGGTTGTGCGCGGCGGAGCGGGAACTGGGGGCCGCCCATACCCTGTGCGCGGGCGATGCCCGTCTGGCGTTGAACTATGGCACGGTGCTGATGGACCTTGGCCGCACACAGGCAGCACATGGCCTGTTTACCCACGCCATGCAGCAGGCCACCACCCCGTTGGACCGGACGCGTGCAGCGTTGGACCTTGGGGCTCTGTGCCTTTCCGTCGGGCGTTTTACACAAGGCTGGGCTTTGTCCGAGGCGCGCATGGACCTGCTGGCCCCACCAGATTGCGCGGCCGCCATGGCGCAATGGGATGGAACAGCCACAGCCCAAACCGTGCTGCTTTATGCCGATCAGGGCTTGGGGGATGCCTTGCACTGCCTGCGCTACGTGGGGCAGGCGGCCCAAAGGGCACCGCTGTGCCTGCTGGTGCCCCAGACCATGGAGGCATTTGTGCGCTGCCTGCTGCCCCAGTGGGGCGCGCGGGTGCAACTGGCGGCCCTTCCCCCGCAAGGGCAGGTGCTTGGCGGGGTCAGTATCTGTTGCCCGCTGTCCAGCCTGCCCCACCGCCTTGGTGTGGCCGAACCTTTTGCATGGCAGCCCGATCCTTCCTGCTTTGCAGGCTCCGCCAGACCGGAGGGGGGGCAGGGGGTGCGGGTAGGGCTGTGCTGGTCTGGTAACCCCGGCTACCAGTTTGACCGGCGGCGCTCAATTGAGCCTGCCCAACTCAAGGTGTTGGGCACGGCGCGTGGGGTGTGTTTTCAGGCCCTGCAACCCTGCACGAAGCTTGAAGATGTTCCGCTCCCACTTACCCCCCTGCCACAAGGTGACCTGCTGGCAACTGCCCGGCTTGTGGCGGGGCTGGACGTGGTGGTGAGCGTGGACACAATGGTTGTCCATCTGGCGGGGCTGCTGGGCAGGCCAACCCTGTTGTTGAACCGCTACGGAGGGGACTGGCGCTGGGCGGCAGGCTCGGTGGTGGGGGCTGCCCCACCCAGCCCGGAGTCCGGTGCAAGGGGCGGTAGAGTGCTACCAGGCCCCGGTGCGTTGGAGCGCAGCCTGTGGTACCCTTCGGTCACAATCATCCGCCAGTCTGCCCCCAAAGAAGACAGGCCCTGTTGGCAGCCCGTCCTTGCCGCGGCCGCCCGCTGGCTGGAGCAAAGGGCATGGCAGACACAGCCGGGTGGTTGCTCCCACGCAATGTAGCTTTATGATGCAGGCATGACACGTATCTCTCCCGATGGCGCAACACCCGCCATGGCGCAATGGTTCACGCTCAAGGCGGAAAATCCCGAAGCCCTTCTGTTTTTCCGGATGGGTGATTTTTACGAACTGTTTTTTGATGACGCCATGGCGGCCGCCGCAGCGCTCGACATAGCCCTGACCGCGCGCGGTAACCATGGGGGAGAGCCTATAGCCATGTGCGGCGTGCCGGTGGGGGCTGCTCCGGCTTATCTGTCACGCCTGATCCGCAGGGGGTTCCGCGTGGCTGTGGCCGAACAGACCGAGGTTCCCCACAAGGGGCGGCCCGCCAGTAAAGGCCCGCTTGCGCGTGCGATCGTGCGCGTGGTCACCCCCGGTACGCTAACCGAGGATGAACTGCTTGAGCCGGGGCGCTCCAACCTGCTGCTCGCACTGGTCTGCCCGGAGGAGGCAAGCCGGGGCAAGCGCAAGAAAGATGCCCCCCCACAGGGTACGGACCAGCTTGGGGCCGCGTGGATCGATGTGTCCACCGGCCTGTTCGAGACAGCGTGCCTGCCCGTGGCAGCACTGCCTGCCCTGCTGGGCCGTCTGGACCCTGCGGAAATTCTGGCCACCGCCAGCGTGGATCTGGGGGATTATGATGCCCGCCGCGCCCCCGAGGCCACATTGCCCGCCCCCGGCAGCGCAAGGCAGCGTCTGGCCGCAGCTTTTGAGGTGGCAAGTATAGAGGCGTTTGGCACCTTCTCTGATGAGGAGAGCATGGCTGCGGCCATGGCGGTGGATTACGTGCGCCGCTCTCAGGCGGGCAGGCTGCCCCGGCTGGGCCACCCCATCCCCCAAAGCCAGAGTGGTGTGCTGGGCATAGACCCTGCCACCCGCGCCAGTCTGGATATTTTGCGTGCGCGTGATGGTGGGGGGGAGCACACCCTGTTTACCGCCATTAACCGCACGGTCAGTGCCGCAGGTGCGCGTATGCTGGCGGAATGGCTGGCCTCCCCCCTTACACAGGTGGACGCCATAGCCGCCCGGCAGGAGGGGTGGTGGTGGCTCAAGGACCATGCCCAGCGATGCGCGGCCCTGCGTGACGCGCTTAAAAAAGCGCCCGATATTGCCCGCGCTCTGGGCAGGCTCTCGCTCGGGCGCGGGTTGCCGCGCGATATGGCGGGTATCCGCGATGGGCTGGGTGCTGCGCGTGAGGCCGCGCGTATTCTGGTCGGGCCAGTGGGGCAGTCGGATGAGCTACCCGTGGTTCTGGCGGATGCCACAACATGGCTGGGGGCTGCCCGCGCGCTGGAGGCCGAACTGCGCGCAGCTCTGGCAGAAGACCTGCCCGCCCGGCTGGATGATGGCGGGGTCATTGCCACAGGCTATGACGCACAACTGGATGAACACCGGACCCTGCGGGACCATTCGCGCCGCCTGATTGCTGCGTTGCAGGTGGAGTATGCCACCCGCTTTGGTGTGACCAACCTTAAAATCCGCCATCACGCGCAGCTTGGCTACGTTATGGAAGTGCCTGTGGCTGCCAGTGCGCGGCTCAAGGATAATTCCGAACTTATTTTGCGGCAGGGTACGGCCAGTACCGCACGGTTTGCAACGGAGGAACTGGCCAGCCTGAATGTGCGGATTACCGAGGCCGCCGAAAAAGCCGCCCAGCGTGAAAAGGCAGTTTTTGCGGAGCTGACAGCCAAGGTGCTGGCCGAGCGTGATGTGCCCGGCCTTGCACAGGCGCTGGCGGTGCTTGATGTGTTGCAATCCTGCGCCTTGCTGGCCACGGGGGGCACATGGTGCAGGCCGCAGGTCAGTGATGATACGGAGTTTGACCTGCAAGGCTGCCGCCACCCTGTGGTGGAGGCGGCCCTGCCACCGGGGGCGCGCTTTACGCCCAATGGCTGCGTGCTGGCCCCACAGCGGCGCGTTATGCTGCTGACCGGGCCGAACATGGCGGGTAAATCTACCTTTTTGCGGCAGACCGCACTGGCGGTCATTCTGGCGCAGGGGGGCTTTCCTGTTGCTGCGGACCATGCGCGCATTGGTGTTGTGGACCAGTTATTCTCCCGCGTGGGCGCATCGGACGATCTGGCGCGTGGGCGCTCTACCTTTATGGTGGAAATGACCGAAACAGCCGCCATTCTCAATCAGGCAGGCCCGCGCTCGCTTGTGGTGGTGGACGAAATCGGGCGTGGCACAGCAACGCTGGACGGGCTGGCCATAGCCTGGTCGGTGCTGGAGGCTCTGCATTCAACGGTGCGCTGTCGTGCAATTTTTGCAACCCACTTCCACGAACTGTCGCGCCTTGTTGATACGCTGCCCCGTTTGTGCCTGCATACAATGGCCGTGCGGGAATGGCGGGGGCAGATCGTTTTTTTACATGAAGTGCTTGCAGGATCAGCAAAAAAAAGCTGGGGTGTGCATGTGGCGCGTCTGGCTGGCGTACCCGTGAACGTGGTGGAGCGGGCAGGCCGCCTGCTGCGCGAGCTAGAACGTGCTGAAAATACCATACCCGAACCACTACCGCTTTTTGACACACAGAAGACATTACCCCCACCATGCGAAAATACGTTAAAGAAACGGTTGATGGAGATTGACCCGGACAGTCTGACCCCAAGGGCCGCGTTGGATATTCTGTACGATCTGCGCAAGCAGGCCGGGCAGGATACAGGCCAGCCCACTCAGGACTGAATCCCGTCCCCCCCCGACCGTTCTCAGGAGCAGAACCCGTAACCCTATGCCCACCTCTTCCGCACAGGCTGCCGCCGGGCAGCAGACCGACATGTCCATTCTGGCGACCCTGACGCCAGAATCCCTTGCCGCGTGCCTGACGCGGGAGTTGAGGGACGCCACACCAGATGATGCGGCTATTCCCCCAAGGGAGGAAGCCGTGGCCATTTTTCGGCGGCATCTGGGGCGCTATCAGGCCGATATTCGCAAGCGCTTTGAGCGGTACGAACTCAAGGGGGCGGCGGCCGCCAAAACCCTTGGTTTGTTTGCCGATGTTATGCTGCGTGCGATTGTGGACCTTGCCGTGCGGGCCACCACGCCGGATGAACCGCTTGCCATGGGTGGGCGCACAGGCTTTGCCGTGGCCGCAACAGGTGGCTACGGGCGCGGACTGCTGGCCCCGTTCAGCGATATTGACCTGCTGTTCCTGATCGCGCAGGGGGCGGGCGAGCGCGCACACCCCGTGGTGGAATATGTGCTGTATTTTCTGTGGGACCTTGGGGTCAAGGTCGGCCACGCCACCCGCACGATTGATGAATGTATTGCCGAGGCGGCCAAGGACACAACCGTCCGTACCGCCCTGCTCGATGCCCGCCTGCTGGAAGGCGATACCGCACTTTTTGCCATGTTCGAGGCCCGCTACATCCTCTCCTGTGTGGAGGCGGGGGCTGCGGGCTTTATCCATGACAAACGGCGCGAGCGGCTGGAGCGGCACCGCAAATTTGGCGACAGCCCCTATCTGGTCGAACCTAACATCAAAGAAGGGCGCGGCGGCCTGCGGGACCTGCAAACCCTGTACTGGATGTGCCGCAACACCTTTGGCACCCGCCATGTGAGCGACCTGCTGGCCCCCGAATTTATATGGATGGGCCTGCTCACCGAGCAGGAGGCCGCGCGTGCGCGCCGCTCGTGGGACTTTTTGTGGACCGTGCGTCTGCACCTGCATTACGTGGCCGGGCGGGCGGAGGAGCGCCTGACGTTTGACATGCAGCCCGTTATTGGCGCGCGCATGGGCTACACCCGCCACGGCCGCCAGAACGGTGTAGAGCGGTTTATGCGCCACTACTTCCTGACTGCGCGTGAAGTCATGCGTCTGACCCATGTGCTTGAACCCGCCGTGCTGCGGCAGGCACAGGGGCCGGTTGCCAACGCGGCCAAGCCGGACGAGGCCATGCGCGAGGCGGGCTTTACCCTGCTGGACGGGCAGATCCTGCCCGATAGGGGCGTGTCCTTTGACCACGACCCCATCAAGATGATGCAGATTCTGGACTGGGCGCGTATACGCCGCCGCCCGCTGCACCCTCTGGCGCGCCACCAGTTGATCCGGTGGGAGCGCCGGGCGACAACCCTGCGCGACAACCCCGAGGCCGCCCGTATTTTCCTTGATCTGCTGTGTGGAGACACAACGGAGGAGGAACGCCCACGCAGGCGTGGTGCGGCCGTGGCTGCGGCAGCCCCCGTGCCGGAGGAAAACACTCCCGTCTATTCCGCAGCCTATGGCAGCCATCCGCCATCGGGGCATTCCTACTGGCTGCATATCCTTAACGAGACCGGCATTTTTGGCCGCCTTATTCCCGACTGGGCGCGCATTGTCGGGCAGATGCAGTTTGATACCTACCATGTGTTTACCGTGGATGAGCACACGGTGGAGGCCATTCGTATTCTGGACGAAGTGGCCGCCGGGCGTATGGCGGATGAAATTCCCATTGCCTATGAGCTGATCAAGGGCCTGCATTCGCGCCGCGCACTCTACATGGCCGTGCTGCTGCATGATGTGGCCAAGGGCCGTGGGGGCGATCATTCCGAAATCGGGGCAGAAATTGCCGCCGACCTGTGCCCCCGCCTTGGCATGTCGGGGGAGGAGACGGAGACAGTCTCGTGGCTGGTGCTGCACCACCTCCTGCTCAGCCACACCGCCTTCCAGCGTGATATTGACGACCCCAAAACCATTCTGGACGTGGCCGATATCGTGCAGTCGCCCGAGAGGTTGCGCCTTTTACTGCTGCTGACCATTGTGGACATGCGTGCGGTAAGCTCGCGCGTGTGGAATGCATGGAAGGCAACACTCCTGCGCGAGCTGTATCTGCGCGTGGCGGAGGTTCTGGCCGGTGGTCTGTCCACTACGGAGCGCGACGTGCGCGTGCGCCACGCCAAGGATGTCACGGCGGAAATTCTGGGCGAGGAAGGTGTGCCCCAGCGCGATATCGAGCATTTTCTGGGTCTGGGCTACGCAGGTTACTGGCTGTCGTTCGATTATGAAACACACAGCCGCCACGCCCGCCTGATCCGCGAGGCCGATGCCCGTGGCGCCCCCCTTACGGTGGAAGTGCTGCCCCTGCCTGCCCGGGGTGTTACGGAGGTTACCGTCTATACGGTGGACGTGCCGGGCCTGTTCTCCAAAATTGCGGGGGCACTGGCGCTGGCGGGCGCATCCATTGTGGATGCGCGTATCCATACCATGACCCACGGCATGGCGCTGGATACGTTCTGGATTCAGGATACGTCAGGTCAGGCGTATGAGGAGGCGCACCGTCTGGCACGCCTGACATCACTGATCGAACAGGGGCTGAGCGGGCAGTTGGATATTGGGGCCGAAATTGCCCGTGCGGGTTTTGGCCACATGCCGCTGCGTATGCGCGCTATCCATGTTCCCCCCCGTGTGGTGGTGGATAATGGCGTGTCCAATACCTACACGGTCATCGAAATTAACGGTCGTGACCGCCCCGGCCTGCTGCATGACGTGACTGCGGCCATGAGCAGGGAGAACCTCCAGATTGCCTCGGCCCATATTACAACCTACGGCGTACGCGCGGTGGACGTGTTCTACGTCAAGGACCTGTTTGGCCTTAAAATTACGGACAAAAAACGGCTGGAGGAAATCCGCGAGCGTCTGCTGGCCGGGCTGAAGGAGGCGGAAGCCGAAGCATCCGCCTGTGCCAACGCCCGCTACTCAGCCTGATAGGCCAGAGCTACGGCCCGGGCTTGCGGGGGACAGCCCCCGGTCCAGCCCGGTACGCAGGGCGTGGCCCTCGGGGCTGGTCGGGTCGATCAGCCCTGTGCGCAAGAACAGGTCGATCAGTACCAGATTGACGTTGAACTTGAAGTCATCTGTATCGCGCACAATGCGGTAGGCTTCGGCCAGCGGGAGCAGGGCAAAGGATTCCACCTCGCCATCGGCGGCGGTGGGTTCAAAGCTTTCAGGCAGGTACAGGTCGTAGCAGTAAAGTATATCGCGGCGTAGCCCTTCGGGGCGGTCAAGGGCGTACACAAGCCGCCCGGACTGCACGGCCTGTGCGGCTAACGCTGCGGGAATACTGGCCTCTTCGGCGGCTTCCTTCACCAGTGCTTCACGCGGGGTATGGCCTGCGGGCATGCCCCCGGCCACCAGATGGTCCAGCTTGGAGGGGTCAAGCCGTTTGTTGGCCGCCCGTCTGCCAGTCCACAGGTAAAGCCCGTCCGCTTTGCGGACCAGCCCGTTCATGTGCACGCCCGTGGCCACAAACCCGAACAGGGGGAGAGCGCCTCGGTCAATACGGCCGACAACAGGCTGATCCATGTCCGCGCAGACATCAAAAAGCTCATGGTGGGATTTGTAAAAGCCTTCCCCTGCAAGCGCTTCCCCCAGTGCTTCAAGCCCTGTGGGGTGGGGGATGTTAAAGCCTTTGTCCCGCGCGCCAAATCCTGCGGCCTCCATACGGGCGAACAGTTCGGGCGCGAGCCAGCCCGAAGGGACGCCGCCAAGGGCCAGCGGCGCGCGCGCACCCGGTAGGGTGGCCGTGTTGCAGTTTGTCAGATGCCGAAGGAACGGGCTTGCATTGGAAGGCATAAGGGCAAAGGTCCTGTTCTTGCTGTGCCAAAACACGAACGCTGTTATCGGGGCATAAAACGGGCATGGCAAGGTGGCGGGGGGTTGCAAAAACCGTCCAACGTGCCACATCCGGGGGCATGTCCCCCCGTAGAGCAGTGTCTGGCCCACTTAACAGGCCGGTTTCCTATACCTTTGCCCGTTTGTTGCCCTACCTCTGGCCGCAGGATAACAGGGCCTTGCGCTGGCGCATGGCGCTGGTGCTGGTGGTCCTTGTGGCAGGGGAGCTGGCCACGCTGGCCGTGCCCATTGTGTACAGCAAGGTGGTGGACAGGTTTGTGCACCCCAACAGTCTGGGCATGGCCCCGGCGTTGCTGATTGTCGGGTACGGTCTGGTGCGCCTTGTATCGGGTGCGCTCACCAACCTGCGGGATTCCCTGTTTGCGCCTGTGCGCTTCCGTGTGGCACGGCAGGCGGCCTACCGCAGCTTTGTGCATATGCACAAGCTGTCCCTACGCTTCCATCTGGACAGGCGGACAGGTGGCGTTACGCGCGCCATAGAACGGGGCACCGAGGCGGTGGAAACGCTGTTGCGTATGCTCATGTCCCTCTCCCCCACAATTTTGCAGGCGCTTTTGGTCATGGGGGTGATCTGGCGGCTGTTCAACTGGTCCTATGTCGCGCTGATCGCGCTTATGATCGTGACCTATATTGTGTTCACGGTCCGCTTTACGTCCTGGCGGCTGGGTATTCGCCGCCGCATGAACGACACAAACAGCGAGGCCGCAGGGCGGGCACTGGACAGCCTGCTTAATTACGAAACCGTGAAATATTTTGGCAACGAGGCGCACGAGGCCGCACGCTACGACAACGCGCAGGCCCGGTACGAAAAAGCCGCCATGAAAACCCAGTATTCGCTGGGGCTGCTCAACTTTGGGCAGGCTGCCATTATCGCCATCTCTCTGGCCGCCATTATGCTGCTTGGCGGGCATGATGTGGAGGTGGGGCGTATTACGGTGGGTGAGTTTGTTATGGTCAACACCTACCTGCTCCAGCTTTATGGTCCGCTCAATTTTCTGGGGTCGGTGTATTCAGGTATTCGCACCGCACTGGTCGATCTGGAGCACATGCTGGGCCTGACGGAGGAGGATGTGGAGGTCGCGGACCCCGCTACTCCACGCCCCATTGCCACGCGGCTGGCCGATGCTGCCCCGGCACGGGTGGTTTTCCGCGATGTGCATTTTGGCTACCGCCCCGAGCGCGAAATTCTGCACGGGGTCAGTTTTGATATCTGGCCGGGGCACAAGGTGGCCATTGTGGGCAGTACGGGGGCGGGTAAATCCACCATAAGCCGCCTTCTGTTCCGGTTTTACGACACGTGGTCGGGCGCGGTGCTGCTAGACGGGCATGACGTGCGCCAGTACCGGCAGGCGGACCTGAGAGCAGCCATAGGCGTTGTCCCGCAGGATACGGTGCTGTTCAACGACAGCATAGGCTACAACATAGCCTACGGGCGTCTGGGGGCCACTCCCGCACAGGTGGAGGAGGCCGCCCGTCTGGCTCAGATCCACGATTTTATCATGACCCTGCCAGAAGGGTACGAAACACAGGTGGGTGAGCGGGGGCTAAAGCTCTCGGGGGGCGAAAAACAGCGTGTGGCCATAGCCCGCACGATTTTGAAAGACCCACGCGTTCTTGTGCTTGACGAGGCCACCAGCGCGTTGGACACACATACGGAAAAAGAAATTCAGGCAGCGCTTAAAACCGTTTCCGCCCACCGGACAACCCTTGTGATCGCTCACCGGCTCTCCACGATTGTGGATGCGGACGAAATTCTGGTCATGGGGCAGGGGCTGGTTGTGGAGCGTGGCACACATGCGCAGTTGCTGGCGGCACAGGGCCAGTACGCAGCCATGTGGGCCGCGCAGGCCACGGGGGAGAGCTGACCTGCCGATTGTTGCCATCCCGCCGAATCCGGCAGATGCTGCAAAGAACGTTAAGGAGTAAAAACATGGCGGATACCCACGCACACGCCACGACAGGGGCGGAAAATGCAGCACATGCCGGGCAGCGCCCCGAAGTGCCCGAAGACCTTGCCCGCTGCGCAATGGTGATCGAACACGCCATTGACCATTTGCGGAATGAGAAGTTCCCGCCACTGGCTGTGGCCTCGGCATTGCTTGGCGGATCGCTGGGTGTGATGGCCCGCAGCATGGACAAGGAAACCATCCTGCGCATTCTCGACTCTGCCGCGCAAAGCGTGCGTCTGGGTGATGTTCACGCCTCCGTCATGGCCGATGGTGGTGAGGAAAGCGAGAAAGCCTGAGCTTCAACCCTTGACTGAAGGCGATGGCTGATGTCATAAGCCGCGCCAATCCTGAATGTGGTCGCCGGGCGTTTGTCTCGGCCCTCTAGTTCCTTTTTTGTTTAAGACAAGGATGAGACAATGTCCCGTCGTTGCCAGATCACCGGCAAAGGCGTGCTGACCGGAAATAACGTCAGTCATGCCAACAACAAGTCCCGTCGTCGCTTTCTGCCCAACCTGCAGGAAGCGTCTCTGACGTCCGAAATTCTGGGCTCCGCCGTCCATATGCGCGTTAGCGCACGTGGCCTGCGCACCATTGAACACAATGGTGGTCTGGATTCCTTCCTGCTGAGCACGCCTAACCGCAAGCTCCCCACGGAAGCACAGGTCATCAAGCG